>NZ_KB891592.1 GCF_000373485.1 Dasania marina DSM 21967 | reverse complement strand
TCAACCGCTTCTCGTTGCGCAGCAAAGCCAAGGTGCAGGGCCAATGGCGTTTATTCTGCATGGTACACAATATCGAAAAGGTGATGCGTTACGGTGAAATGGAAAAAGAAAGAGCCCAAAAGGTGGCCTAAAGGGCAACTAATACGCGCTGACTGCGCATAATATGGCATTATGTCAAATAGATGTGGGTGGTTTCTACACAGTCTAGAATCATCCCATAAAACCAATAGAAGAGAGCTATGGACAGACGATTTTTCCCGAAACGTTTTTCTACAAGCTCGTTAGCAAGGTTGTTTGAATGTATAGCCTGGGCAGACATTATGTTTTGCCCTGCAGACATCGCGAGATAGATTGCTTTATCCATAATTAAAAGCGCCTGTTTATTAACACTACCAATGGAAAATGCAATTAGGATGCCAACAACTTTTTTATGCGGACAAATACCTATACCGCAAGCTATACCACTAAACTGATAGCAAAAATAAAAGGCCAAAATAGAAAAAGCCCGAAACAAAGCGTTCGGGCCAAGGGGATTAGCGGAAATTAAGAAGCCTATAAAAGATGCCGCGCCTGCCTGCATTGATAAAAACCAGCGGAGCCGTGTGCAAGCCGTCATGTTGTACGACATGAATAACTTGCGAAAAATGCGTGTACGAGAGAGAGTTGACAAGCATTTTAAACTGATTTCTAACGCCGCAAGACAAGCGCAACAACTTTTATAGACCTCCTAAAAACCTCTAATAAGATTATACTTACGTAAAATAATTAACGTAGATTAATAATTGCCTGAGTAACTGTATCCGCCGTTTCTATCGTTTTAGCATTCGCTTGGAAGTTACGTTGCGCAATAATCAAATGCACCAGCTCCTCTGATAAATCGACATTGGAATCCTCTAACGCTCCCGACTGTATAGTCCCTAAAGAACCCGTTAATGGTGCGCCAATTATCGGTTGCCCCGACTCAAAAGACTCACCCCAACTAGAGCTGCCTAAAGGTGTTAACCCCTGTAGGTTACCAAAAGTGGCTAACGCTAATTGCCCCAACTGCTTCGCCTCACCATTGGTAAAACGCGCAAAGATAACACCGGTTTTATCGACTTCCACACTGGACAAGCGCCCTGATGAAAAACCATCTTGGCCGACACTGGTAACGGAAAATTCACTACCGAATTGGGTAGAGCTACCCACACTAATGGTAAAGTTTGCAGGTGTAGTCGCCCCGTTATTATTGCCGTTACCATCTACAGGATTCCAAGCGTTAACACTGGCAGGCGTTAACGGCGAAGCCAAGCTACCATCAGCATTGAAATTTAACGAAATAGGCGTATCACTGGCAGTAGGCGTAATGACATTTTGATCGTCAATTTTTACATACATCTGCCATTGATTAACGGCCGGTGCTGGATCTTTAACAAAATAGTTGGTTTGCACATGGGGGTTGCCCAGGCTGTCGTACACTGTCAAAGAAGTAGAAGTATTGTAACTATCGGGGTCGGTATAATCGAAAGGACTTACCGCCGGAGCAGTCGCTCTAGAGTCCAAATTAAACTCTATATCTACTGCACTGGTTGAAGCTGGAGCGATGTTTTGCGTTTGTATTTGCAAGTCGCCGGTCACACCCGTTGAGATAGCGCCTGATGAATTAATTTGATAACCCTGCAAACGTGCGCCGTTATTAGCAACGACATAACCATCTTTATCCAAACCAAAATAACCTGCACGGCTATAGGTGGTTGCGCCAGCATCGCTGAGCACAAACATACCGGTACCATCAATGGCCAAATCCAAACTATTGTCGGTAAATGAAATATTACCTTGGTCAAATTGCTGCGCTATATCGGTTACTAATACACCGCTACCTGCGGAAGAACCACCGCCAATTAAACTGCCGGCGTAAACATCTCCAAATTCTGCACGCGACCCTTTAAAACCTGCTGTACTCGCGTTGGCAATATTATTACCCGTTACCGATAAATCTTGATTAGCAGCCCGCAAGCCACTTAATGCGGTATTAAACGACATAATTCACTCCTCTACCTTATTAGGTAATGCTGTTATCTATTGCCTATAAAATTTCTGAAACGCTGGACAAGGACATAGGCCCTATGCCGGCGATATTTAATGTTAGGGTGCCATTGCCACCTACAGTGACACTATCGACATTAGCGCTTAAATCGGTGGCTAATTGCTGCGGACCCTCAGTAGTGCTGGCTATGGCCTCAAAGCGATACTTACCGGCAGGCAAGGTAGTGCCATCATTATTTTTGCCATCCCACACAAAAGTCACATCACCACCTTCATGCGGGCCTAACAATTCCCTACCTACCAATTGATTGGCCGAGTTGTATATATTCATACTCAAATCAGCGGTGCTATAGGGTAAGTTGATAGTACCGGCTATGTAACTACCGCTTGCCAAATACGCATTTTCAGCTGGCACTTTTACACTGCGCCCCACTAATGAAGATGCTTGTAGCGCCTGGCTAGATTGAAAACCCTGATTCATGTCGGTGACGGTATTATTTAATTTATCTAAACCTTCTACCGAACTAAATTGCGCTAACTGCGCCACAAACTCACTGTTAGTTTGTGGGTCTAGCGGGTTTTGATTATTCATCTGCGTAATCATTAATTTTAAGAAAGCATCCTGACCCAACTCGTTACTTTTGGTACGGCCCTGTGCTTGCTGCTTATCCTGTATAGACAAGTCCGCTAATAAACCGGTTGAAATTACACTGTCAGTCATTGCCTTGCTTCCTAAATCCTACGATTACTCATGTTGCGCTCGCTATCACTAAAGGCTTATTGCCCTAAGCTTAATAATCCACGCATCATGGTTTTTGCTGAGTTCATCATTTCCACATTCATTTGAAATGAACGCGATGAAGAAATCATATCAGCCATTTCTTCCACCACATTAACGTTGGGGTAGTACACATAACCCTCTTTATCCGCCTTGGGATGCTGGGGTTCGTAACGCTTTTGTAATGGAGCATCGCTTTCGACGATGCCATCTACTTTAACGCCTACACTAGCTTCATCTTGGATGGAGCTCATAAAACCATCACCCTGCATCTCCGATTGATGTACCGCCGAAAAAACCGGGTGCCTAGCTCGGTAGACTTCACCAATACTGCTGCTGGCAGCCTGGGCATTGGCCAGGTTACTCGCCGTGGTATTTAACCGTAGGCTTTGTGCCGCCATACCTGAGCCGGCTATGTCAAAAATACTGCTGATTGACATTATATTTCTCCTTTAATGGCCTTACTTAGACCTTTAAATTTGCCGTTTAAAAACTGAAAACTGGCCTGAAAATCCATAGTGTTTTTAGCGAAGCGACTCATTTCTGATTGTTCGTCTACGGTATTTCCATCCAGCGAGGGCTGTAAAGGCACACGGTATTTTAAATCCAGCGCCGTAACACCCTGACCTTGCGCAACACCAAAATGCTTGCTGTTAGTCGCCTTCATGCTGGCAGCGTTACCCGTCATAGCTAGCTGGCTTTTCAATGCGCTCTTAAAATCTATATCGCGAGCTTTATAATTAGGCGTATCAACATTGGTCAAATTACTAGCCAGCACTTCGGCACGTTTAGTGCGTAGCCCTAATGCGGCCTCGTGTACCCCTAATGCATTTGAAAAACTAATCGCCATTACATTTTACCCGTCACAATTACCTGTTATCACCCCGCTGGGCTAACAAGCAAAGTATTAACACTTGTTGCTTATGGATATAGTAATAGCAAAGCCTGTGCCAGCTTTGCTATTGCAGCAAAAACAGCGGGTTGGGGGCAGATATAGAAAAGGTGGCGGCAAACAATTGCTGGCCAGAGCGGCAAGCGGCAAGGCAAAGGCGGCAAGGTTTACAACTACCCCGCCTCGTAGATAACAAAAAAGCCCAGCACCATAGGGCTGAGCTTTTTAATGTTCGGAGCATTATTCAGTCCGTTTTCAGGTGGCTATACAGGGCGCTGTTTAGGCAAATGACCAGCACACCCTTCAAATAGCTTTATAAATAATACCCGGATGGCAATGTACCATTTCATAGAATTCGCTTAAATCCGTCATGCCCTCTGAGGCTCCCAGCACTAAATAGCCACCTGGCTTTAAGCTAGCGTGTATGCGCCGTAAGATGTCTTTTTTTAACTCTTGTGAAAAGTAAATCAACACATTGCGGCAAAACACAGCATCAAACTTACCTAAACTAATAAAGCCATCCATTAAGTTTAAGAGCTGAAACCTAACCCGCTCACGGCACACCGCCTTTAATCGCCAACAGTCATTTTCTGTAGACTCAAAAAACTGCCTCAGACGCCGCTCGGATAAGCCGCGCCCCAGTGACAGACCATCATACTCTGCTGCCCGGCAGGCCTCTAACATAGACTTGGATAGGTCTGTAGCCACAATATTTAACGGGGGTAATTTGGCCCGGTAAGCCGCTCGATACTCATCGTATATCATACTGAGCGAGTAAGGCTCTTGCCCCGAGGAGCAGGCTGCCGACCAAATTCGTAAACTGCTACCGCCATTGGCAATCGCTGCGGGCAAAATCGTGTTTTTAAACACGTCAAAAGGGTGGGTGTCACGAAACCAGAGGGTTTCGTTAGTGGTCATGGCATCTATCACCTCTTCTTTTAAGGGGCGATTATTCACAAGGCTAATCTTTTCTATTAACTCACTAAGGCTGGCAATCTGATTAGACGCCATAATCTTGCTTAATCGGCTGGCCACTAAATATTGCTTATTGTCACCCAATAATATGCCGCAGGCACTTTCTAAAAACGCGCGAAAGTTTTGGTAATCTTTCGACGACACTTGCGCACTGGCATGAGAAGGCAAACCATAGCTCTGTTGGCTCATAGATACTGCTAACCTTTTTATTACGGGAATGCCGTTAAGCATACAGAATTTTCCACCTTGCTCCGATAAAATATATCGTTGCGAACAAAGTTTACTGCCTGCTAAGCCTACTCCCCTGCATTAACGGCCTTAATTCTATCGGTAACCATGGTTGCTAATTGATCAGGGTTAAACTTGGCTAAAAAATTATCAGCCCCTACCTTTTTCACCATAGCCTGATTAAAAACACCACTGAGCGAGGTGTGCAGCACCACATGTAACTTAGCCAAACGGGCATCGGCTCGCACCTCTGAGGTGAGGGTATAGCCATCCATTTCCGGCATCTCTATATCTGAAATCATCACCATATATTTCTTAGAGACATCGATGCCCTCGTCAGCCAATGCCAACAGATGCTCATAGGCCTGGCGGCCATCATTCAGCACCGTTGTTTCTACGCCTATACTCTCTACACAGCGTTTAATTTGCTTACGGGCTATAGCCGAGTCATCGACAATTAATACGTGCTTGCTCGCAGCCTCCACGCCGATATCGTCATCGACTACCCCTGCGGAAATTTCTTCCACCATGGGCGAAACTTCAGACAGAATTTTTTCTACGTCTATGATTTCCACTAAACGACCATCGATATTGGTGACCGCCGTTAAATAATGCTCGCGCCCCGAGGCCTTGGGTGGTGGATGTATATCACCCCAGTTCATATTGATAATGCGCTCTACCCCGCGCACGAGAAAGCCCTGCGTCGCCGTATTATATTCAGTAATAATAACAAAGCAGCTCTCTATGTCGTCTAATTCGCCTTGGCCGGTAGCCAAACTCAAATCCATAATCGGGATAGTGCCTCCACGTATATGGGAGACGCCTCTCACCACCGGATTGCGCTGGGGGATCTTGGTCAGCTTAGGACACTGCAACACCTCTTTAACCTTAAACACATTAATACCGTATACCTGCGCACCATCTAGGCGAAACAACAGTAGCTCTAGGCGGTTTTGCCCGACTAGCTGGGTACGCTGATTGACTGTATCGAGTACACCTGCCATATTTTTCTCCAATAACGATTACGTTAGTCTCATCAAACCAACCGGCTTGGCCCGGTGCTAGTGAGAACATAGCACTCTAGCACCATTACCCCGCTCACGGCCATTAACGGCATACTACTTGCAGTATTTCTTGAACGAGCTATTGAGCGTCATTTTTTCGACTTCAATATGTCATCGGCAGCAAAGCAGCAATATTTAGCGCACTAACAGATAAAGCATAGGCTAAGTTAATGAAAGCACGTAGTATTTTAATAGCGATAAGCACCCTAATCTCGCTCAGCCCCGCGGTAGTGCAGGCCGATACCAGCGCGGCTGACATTAGCAGCAGCATAAAACTCTTTATGGATGACTACCGCAGTGAGCTACAGCAACGCTACCCCAATGCCAGCCGTATCAGCCATCAAATTAACGCCTTAGATTCACGCCTAAGCATGGCCGACTGCGCCCAAGCACTGGCAGTAGAGCGCCATGATAATAACACCGTAGGCCGCGTCAACCTCAAGGTTAGCTGCTCGCAGCCAGGACGCTGGTCATTGTATGTGCCTATTGAGATACAACTCTTTCACCCCGTCGTGGTCGCCGCAGGACCCATCAATAAAGACACCCAGTTCAGCCCTCAGCACCTAGACCTACGCGAAGTCGATTTAGGCGGCATACGGGGCAGTTATTATTTTCGTAAAAGTGATGTGGTGGGGATGGAAGCCAGCCGTGCACTTAAGCCTGGCGTAGTCATCTCCAGCAGCTATTTACAGGCCTCTTTGATGGTAGAAAGAGGCGACGCCGTGGTGCTCAGCGCCGAATCTGGCAGCTTAACCGTTAAGGCCCCCGCCATCGCCCTCAGCGATGGCCGCCAAGGGCAGCAAATACAGGTGCAAAACAGACAATCAAAACGCGTCATCGACGCCCGTGTCACCGGGCCTGGAGCCGTGCAGGCCAGTTTATAAACACCCTGCAGAAACCCGTAATAAAAAAGGTAAATATGTTAAAGTTCGCGGCATTACTGCCGATAAATACCATGAACGTTTTATATTTGCCTTAATTTGCCAATTAGGATTAGAGAAATGGTTAGAGATATCAGTGGCTTAGGAAGCCCAAACCGCAACGAGCTGCGTACTGATCGCAAGGACGAGAACGGCGCCAAAGCCGAGCAAAGCAAAAGCGCTGCGGTCGATAGCAATGCTAAAGCTCCCGTTAGCGGCGACCAAGTTAACTTAAGCAGCCAAGCGCAAACCCTTAAAAGCTTAGAGGGCAAGCTTGCAGACTTGCCTGAAGTGAACGAGGAACGCGTGGCCAGCATCAAAGCCGCCATAGAAAGCGGCGAATACCGTATAGACAACAACAAAATCGCTGAAAAATTACTCAGTTCAGATGCGCTCTTCGGCAAATAGCGCGCACTGAACCGCTCTTTGAGCACCCGCTCGCCTAGCGAGCAAAAGGCAAATATAAAACATTCAAAAGGTTTAATCCTATGGCAACTTCACCGCAGTTGTGGTCAGAGCTTCTAGCCACCTTCCACAAAGACCTACCCCTCACTACCCAGCTACATAAGCTGCTATTACAAGAGCGTAGCGCTCTAGAAAACCGCGACTACGACAATATTAAAACTCTGCTAGCTGACAAAAATAGCTTGGTCAAAAACCTTAAGCAGCATGCCCACACTCGCATGCACGCCCTACAGGCAGCAGGCCTAGCGGATGAAACCGCCACCCTCAATGCTGCCGAACAAGAGTCACCGATAGTAGCCAAGGCGTGGCGACAACTGGCCCAGCAATGGGATGAGTGCCAGCATTTAAATGCCGTTAACGAGCGCATACTGCAACGCACCCGCCTAGTGGTTAATCAAACGCTGGACTTATTACGCGGCGCCAACCAACAAAATCGCTTATATGACCCCAAGGGTATGGCCAATAACAACAGCTCTGGCCGCAGTATCACCAGTGCTTAAAAGCTGGCAGCTCTCGTAATAGTGGCAAATCTTCGGGCCTATCTATATCGGCCAAGGGGGCTAAACAGTGATAACGACTGTCTACCCCCTTTAAAGCACTACAGCTTTGCGCCAGCACCTGATCACTACCCCAGCTAATGCCGCTAAACAGCTGCGGCCACAGGCGTTTAAACCCCAACAGCACATAGCCACCATCCTCGGCAGGGCCAAACACCACATCGACTCCCTGCTGCAATCGCTGCAGAGCCTGCGCTATATAGGCAGCGTCAATAAAAGGGCAATCGGCTCCCAACAACAGCACCGCCTCGGCATCTACCAAGGCATGGACGGCAGCTCCGGCCATACGTTGACCCAAGTCACCCTTACCCTGTTCGACTATCTCCAAGCAATAGCGCTGCCGCAAACCCTGCCAGCATTCATGCTCACCGCTATAGCACAACTGCACCGGTGCCAACCGCGCCTGTTGTAGGGTTGTTAAGCAATGTCCCAGTAATTCTTTATGTAATTGTGCCGATTGCGCAGGGCTAAGCTGCGGCTGCATGCGGGTTTTCACCTGCCCCGCCACCGGTGCTTTCGCAAATACCAGAATTTTACAACGCGGATAGACGAACTCACCCATAGTAAAGCCGGTGTAATAACCGTGGGCTGAACTTTAAAAAATAGCCCAAGCGCAGCAACCACATTAACGCTATGGTTTTGATCACCCCCCGCTGTAACCAGCGACGGCTAGAGGTGAGCACCGGCTGAGGCACAATACTAGGGCGAGCACGGCGACGCAGCTGCTTACACAGCGCCACGTCTTCCATTAACGAAATAGCGGGATACCCACCCAGCTCAATAAATAGCTGACGCTGCACAAAAATAGATTGATCGCCGGTAGCCACCGACGTAAGCCCAGAGCGCAAATTTATTAATGCCTGCACCCAAGGCAGTAGGCTTTTACGGCTATTGAGCTGCACCTTAAAAAACCCCCAACTGGGCTGTGACTGTAATAGGTGCGCGACTGACAACGCAGGCGGTAACTGCGTATCAGCATGCAAAAACAACAGATACTCGCCTCGCGCTGCCGCTGCGCCAGCATTCATCTGCAAGGCGCGCCCCTTAGCACTTTGCAAGCTCACATCAGCCCAAGCTTGCGCAATGGCGGCACTCTCATCTTGGCTGCCGCCATCCACAATAATTAACTCACAGCCCTGCTGGCGCAGAGGCTGTAGCGCACGCAAGCTAGCTGGCAAGTGCGTCGCCTCATTGAATACCGGCATAATAATACTCAGCGCAGGCGCAAGCTCATTCATCCAAGGCGCCACCGCAGCTACTACCCTGCCCGGCCGTGCAGCCAAAACAGTGGTCGGCTATATATATCTCTTGACCGGCAAAATCCTGCCTCATTACCGACGATAAGTGCCTGCGCCCCTGTTCTACCGTTGCGCCCATAGGCAGTTCCAGCATCTGGTTAAAGTCACAATCATAAAGATAACCCTGCCAATCGATACTCAGCAGATTTTTACACATCACCGTCGCCAAATTACTGTCGCTGTAATTGGCCTTCAGCAAGTCCATATAGGTTTCAAACTGACCCTGCGCCAGCAGCACCGCACCAAAGCGACTAATGGGCATATTGGTGATGGTATACAGTTGGTTAAACACAATATTGTGGCGCTGTTTTAACTCTCTTTTGTAATCTGCCTGCAACGCTTGCTGGGGCGGTGGCAATACTGGGCCGGTGGGGTTGTAGACCAAATTTAACGGCAGCTTAGGGTTACTGCCGTAGCCCAGATGATTAAGCAGTTGCAATGCCTTGATGCTGTCGGCATAGACGCCTTTGCCGCGCTGTTTTTCGACATTCTCTGCGCTATAACAAGGTAAGGAGGCGGTGATCACCACTTCCTGCTCCGCTAAAAACTGGGCTAAGTCCTCTTGCCCAGGCTCAAACAATACCGTTAAGTTACTACGGTCTATCACCTCTACCCCTAAGGCGCGCGCCTCAGCGACCAGATAGCGGAAGTGTGGATTCAACTCAGGGGCGCCACCGGTAAGATCCAACACCTTAATGTGCTGCAGCGTAATAAATTGCAGCAACAGCTCTACGGTATCTAAGCTCATCATCTCGGTACGGCTGGGGCCTGCATTGACATGGCAGTGCACGCAGCTGAGGTTACATTTATAACCTAAGTTGACCTGTAATATAGCTAAGGTATCGCGCCGTATGGGGGGAAAGTCGGTGGCAATTAATAGTGGCCGGCTATCTAGCATCATATCTACCCATAACTAAAAAGTGGTTTCAGTGTATCGCTATTACCCGCCTTCGACCACGCCAGCCCATCATTGTTCATAGCTATCCCTTCAGGGCCATTGCCCTTGCTGATTTATTAACCAAAAACAAGAGCGCCTACTTTTTACACTAACTGACACTTAGCCAGTGGCCAGCCTTAGCGTTTCAATCCATAATGCCTAGCTCCTTACACAGGCCTAGCGGTTACGGGTAATTACCACCATGTCATCACTGCAACAAATTAAAGAAAATAAAAACTATCACAGCGCTGCGATTATTTTAGTGTTATTACTGCTGTGGATGGCCAGCGGCCTGTTTGGCGAAGAGGATAAGCCTACCGCTAGCGAACAGCCTGCTGCCAAAGCCAACTACAGCGTAAGAGCCAAGCAAATTTCGGCACAGCCTTATAGCTCACAACTACGTATTGCCGCCCAAACCGAAGCCAACCGCAGCGTCAATATGCGCGCCGAAGTTAGCGGGCAAGTGACAAGCCTGCCAGTAGCCAAAGGCGCAAGAGTGGATAGCGGTGATGTTATTTGCCAACTGGCCACAGAAGACCGGCAACTACAAGTTGATCAAGCACTAGCTCTAGTGAACAAAGCCACGCTGGAATACGATGCCGCGTTACAACTGAATAACAGTGGTTTTCAATCTAAAACCGTTATCGCCACCAAAAAATCCAACTTGGAAACCGCCAAAGCCAATTTGCAGCGCCGCCGTATAGATTTGGGGAAAATTAATATACGCGCGCCCTTTGCTGGCGTTATTGATAGCCGCCCGGTAGAAATTGGCGACTTAATGCAGCGCGGTGATGTTTGCGCCACCGTGTTAGATTTTGACCCCTTGATAGTGGCAGGCCAGGTAGCCGGTACCCATATCAAACGCATTCAAGCTGGCGACAAGATAACGGCTTTATTATTAACCGGCGAACAAGTACAAGGCCAAGTACGCTTTGTGGCTAGCCGCTCGGATAATCTCACCCGTACCTTTCGTATAGAGGCAGAGGTAAACAACCCTGACAACTTATTACACAGCGGCATTAGCGCCGATATTTTATTAGCCGCTCCCGCCGTGATGGCGCACAGCATTTCGTCGTCTTTATTATCGCTAGATGATGCGGGCAATATAGGCGTGCGTATTATCGACGCGCAATCGCGAGTGCAGTTTAAAAACGTCACTTTCATAGGCGATGATAGCCAAGGCGTGTGGGTAGTCGGCCTGCCCGAGCAATGTACACTGATCACGGTGGGCGGGGAATATGTCAGCGCCGACCAACAAGTTAGCGCAGTGATGGAAACCAGCTTGACCGATAAAAAACCTATAGCCCAGCAAAAAAAATCGCCGCCCGACCAACCTGCAGAGCTATAGGCCATTAACCCATGAAGTATTTAAGCACCGCGATTAGTCATCACCGCAGTATGTTTTGTCTATTACTGCTAGTTTTATTGGCCGGTTTATTTACCCGCGCCAGCACCACCATAGAATCTTCGCCGGACGTAACCGTCCCCATTATTTCGGTACAAGTTTACTTGGATGGTGTATCCCCCGAAGACTCGGCACGCTTATTAGTACGGCCCATGGAAAAAGAATTGCGCAACCTCGAAGGGGTGGACGAACTTATCGCCAACGCCTACGAATCTAACGCAGTGATGATTATTCGCTTCGATGCCGAAGAAGACATAGACCTAGCCTTGGTCAATGTACGCGAAGCCATCAACAGAGCCAAGGCCGAGCTGCCCAGAGATGCCGAAGAACCGGTGGTTACTGAAATATCGGCCGATGCCTTTGCCGCCATAGTCGTTACCTTATCGGGTGACAACGTAGGCGAGCGGCAATTATTTCAGGCGGCACAAACACTGAAACGCCAATTTGAAAACCTACCCGGTGTACTCAACGCCAATATGGTAGGCCACCGCGAAGAGGTAGTAGAGGCACTTATACACCCGGCCTTATTAGAGCATTACCAAATCACTAGCAGCGACATGGCCAACGCGGTATTCAATAATAATTTACTAGTACCCGCCGGTGACATTGATAATGGCAAGGGCCGCTTTTCGATTAAAGTGCCGGGGCTGATAGAAAACTATCAGGACGTGTATCAGCTGCCTTTACAATCTACCGCCGACGGTCATGTTATTTTAGGCGACATCGCCGACATACGTCGCACCTTTAAAGACCCTAAACGTTACACCAGTGTTAATGGTAAACCCGCCATCACCATAGAAGTACAAAAACGTCAGGGGGTAGGCTCTATTGATATTTCTGAGGCTGTGCGTGCACAAGTGAACGCCACACGTAATCAATTACCGAAGAATATAGACATAGGCTATGTACTAGATCAGTCTGATTACACCAAAAAAATGGTCAGCGAAATGCAGGGCAATATACTCACTGCCATGGCGCTAGTGATGATTGTGGTGGTGGCGGCGCTAGGTGTGCGCTCGGGCATATTAGTCGGCTTTGGCATACCTTTCTCATTATTGTTTGCCATTATTATTACCTACAGCATAGGTTACAGTTTTAACTTTATGGTGATGTTTGGCATGTTGCTGGCACTGGGTATGCTGATAGACGGCGCCATAGTGATCACTGAATTTGCCGATAGAAAAATGGCCGAAGGCCTAAGCAGCCGCGATGCCTATATACACTCCGTAAAACGTATGTTTTGGCCGGTGATTGCATCTACTGCCACCACCTTAGCGGCGTTTTTACCAGTGATGTTTTGGCCCGGTGTTGCAGGCGAATTTATGCGCTACCTCCCTGTCACCGTTTTTGCGGTGCTGTTTGGCTCACTGTTTTATGCTTTATTGTTTGCCCCGGTGATAGGCGCGCATTTCGGCAAAAATAATATGAGCGCTAGCGTACGCAGCTACTTACAACATTTAGAAAGTGACCCTCCCACCACACTAGCGGGCATTACCGGTAACTATGCCCGCTTACTGGCCAGCTTTGTGCAACGCCCCATCATCGTCATTAGTGCCACGCTGGCAATCTTAGTCGCCATCTTTTTCCTCTACGGTAAATATAATGCCGGGGTAGAGTTTTTTACTGAATCGGAAACCAAGTACGGTTCGGCGACCGTACGAGCGCAAGGTAATTTATCGGCGCAGGAAATACGTGACTTGGTGCGCGAAGTCGAACAACGTATTTTAGAAGTGGACGGTGTTAACACACTCTACACCGCCAGCGGCACTGATGGTGGCGACAGCAGCAAAGCTAAAGATCAAATAGGCAGCATATGGATAGAGTTAAACGACCCCGCCATACTGACGCGCTCCACCCATCAGGTGTACGCCGACATACGCCAACACACCGCCGATATGCCTGGCATTATTGTAAATGCCAAAGGCCTTGAAGATGGGCCGCCGGTAGGCAAGCCCATACAAATTCAACTGCAGGGCTTTAACCGCGACAAGTTATTAAGCACCGCACTGTTTATACGCCAACATTTAAGCAGCATGGAAGGATTACGCGATATTACCGACACCACACCATTGCCAGGCATAGAGTGGGAGATGCAAGTCGACCGCGGCTTAGCCGCACAGTTAGGTGTCAACGTATTAGAGGTAGGCCGCGCTGTACAGCTAGTAACCAATGGCGTAAAAGTAGGTGAATACCGCCCCGATGACTCTGATGAAGAAGTAGACATACGCGTGCGCTACCCCTTCGACAGCCGCGGCATTAGCGTACTGGATCAACTGCGTATCAACACCGCCAAGGGTGTTATCCCTATCAGCGACTTTGTACAAAGAGTAGCCAAACCTAAAGTCGATACCGTTAAACGTATTAATGGCATAGAAGTGGTCACCGTTAAATCCGATATAGAGCCTGGCGTGCTAGCTGACCACAAAGTGAAAGAAATACAGCAATGGCTGGCCCAGCAAGAAATAGACCCCGAGGTTAACGTGGTCTTTCGCGGCGCTAACGAAGAGCAGGACAAATCCAAAGCCTTTTTAAGCGTAGCCTTTTCATTGGCGTTATTTTTAATGTTTATTTTACTGGTCACCCAGTTTAATAGCTTTTATCAAGCGCTATTAATTTTATCGGCCGTGGTGATGTCTACCGCCGGGGTATTACTAGGTTTGTTAATCACCCAAGCAACCTTTAGCGTGATACTCACCGGCATAGGCATAGTGGCCTTAGCGGGCATAGTGGTTAACAACAATATTATTTTAATCGACACCTATAACCACTTACGCAAAGAACAGGGCTTAAACCCAGTAGACGCAGTGATTGCCGCCGGCGCACAGCGCTTAAGGCCAGTCTTCTTAACCACCGCCACCACCATTATGGGTATGCTGCCTATAGCGCTTAACACCAGTGTAGATTTAATTTCACGCACGGTGACAACCGGTGGTGAAATTTCATCCACTTGGATACCCTTAGCCAGCGCCATTGTTTACGGTTTATTATTTTCAACCGTGTTAACGCTAGTAGTCACACCGGTAATGCTGGTATTACCCAGCCATATCAGCAAGCTATTCCAAAAAAATAAAGCAGCAGCGCCAATTAACACTTAAATTATGAGGGGATATTCAGTATGCTTAGCCCCACAACAACCGCCCTTAGCTCAGCTGGATAGAGCGGCCCCCTCCTAAGGGGCAGGTCTCAGGTTCGAATCCTGAAGGGCGGACCATCTATACAAGAAAGGCTCGCCTGAAAGGCGGGCCTTTCTTGTATAGACTGGTTAGCACTTTGGCTTTGAGTTAAAACGTTCGACCAAATGCACAGCATTAGGCTACGAGCAACGCAGTTGCGAAGCCCGAATGGGATTTTCAGATTAATCCTGCAGGGCGAGACTTTTGTGTTTATATCGATCAGTACTCAGGAGTTTATTTACAGTCTCTAGTTCATAGTCCCTAGACGATAGACGATAGAAATCTAGGAACTAAAGACTACAAACTAGCGACTTTTTTAATCTATTAAATAGCCCTGCATACGCTCCCGTATCATTTCTGTAATCGGCGTTGCTTTTCTGGCATCCAAATCAAAAAACACACTTTTCGACGTCATAGTGGCGGCAAGCTTCCCGGTTAATTTATTTTTCATCACGAAATAAACCGTGAGTGAACTATTGCCTATGGTTTTTATGCCACCACTCACGGTAAGTAAATCACCTGACTGTAACTCGCCCACATACTCTATTTCATGGCGCACATCGGCCCAACCGCGCCCCTGCCATTGCGGGTCATTTCTATCCCAGCCCACAGCCTCGGCCATCAACTGATAGCTGGCATCGTCAAACATGGCCATATAATGGCGAGTGGTAAAGTGGCCCATCATGTCACACAACCAGGGATGTACCACGCCGTTTAATAATTGATGCATAACGTTCCTTTTATCAGTCTCTAGTCTCTAGTCTCTAGTCTCTAGTCTCTAGTCTCTAGTCTCTAGTCTCTAGTCTCTAGTGAAAATCTTGCGGCATCTACTGCCACAGTCCAGCGCTTTTTGATTTTTTACTAGCGACGATCAGCTAGAGACTAGGAACTGTTAACTAGCGACTTCTTTTAAAGCATAAATTGAAAACTTAAAATAAACACCGCGCCACCTAACGGCGATTCGGCAATCTCTACTTTACCTTTGTAACTTCCCACTATATCCCTAACTACATCTAGGCCTATACCTTGGCCAGCACCGCTAACATCGGCGCGCAGGCCGCGTTTGAGTATGGCGTTGCGATTTTCTAGCGCCACACCCTTGCCGTCATCGTGCACTTCTATATAGAGATAGCGATTTTCCACATAGGATTTTAACATTACCGTACTATTACAAGCTTTATAGGCATTATCCAACACGTTACCTAACACCTCCATCAAGTCACGCTGATCACCTTTAAATACCGCATCTGAGCTAATATCGCTGCTAAATTGCACGCCCTTATCACGGTAGATTTTTTCGAAAGCGCCTTTTATTTTTTCTACGCTGGCAGCCACTTTTACCGACTCACTCAAGGTATTAGGGCTGGACACTACCGCACGCTGCAACTGATGCTTGATAATGTCATCGATACGGCTAGCCTGTTGCATTAAGGTGCTAGTGCTTTGATTATTTTTATCACCTAATTCCAGCTCAGCCTGTATCACCGCTAGCGGCGTTTTTAAACTGTGAGCCAAATCAGCCAAGGTGGCGTGGTAGCGCTCACGCTGTTTCCGCTCGGTGGTAATTAATTGATTGAGGTTTTTAGTTAAACGCCTTAGCTCTACCGGGTACTCCCCGTCTATATGAGTAGCTACGCCTTTCTCTATAAGTTTTAAACGTCGTGCTAACTCCCGTAATGGCAAGGTACCCCACAGTAGGATTAACACTAGAGCCAATACTAACAATACAGCGGTAAGCGCCAACCATCGGCCTATTTGTTTTCTAAAGTCAGCAATTTTTTTATTGGTATCTGCTCTATCTTCGAATACCGAAAAAATTATCAGCTGTGGCTCGTCGCTAACCACTTCCCACATAACCGCATGCTGATAAATATAATACTGCTCATTTTTTATAAAATGATTTTTACCCACAGCCAGCTTATTACTACCTAACAATTCAGCATTCAAGTGCAAGGAGTGGGCAGAATAAGAGGCCCAAAACATTTGGCCACTAGTATCAGTAATAAACCCATATAAGCCCGACTCATGCTTATTAAAGCGTGGGTCATGTAAGCTTTCGGGTATGCTAATACTGTCATTATCAACCTGCGCTACCGATAGTAATACGTGGTTTTCTAGCACTAAGCTTTTTTTAATCGAATCCTCAATATTATGGGTAAAAACCTCTACCGTCATATAGGCGATAAAGCTAAAGAAAAAAGTTAGCAATAATACGCTGGCAAAAATTAAGCGGCCAAATAATGAATTAGGCATGTTCATCGGTCTCTTGCAAGGTGAAGCGATAGCCCTGGCCACGCACAGTCACTATAGGCTTTAAGCTATTATCGGGATCTATCTTTTTGCGCAGCCTACCTATAAACACTTCAATAACATTACTATCTCTATCGAAATCTTGATCGTATAAATGCTCAGTAAGCTCTGTTTTCGAAACTATATTGCCCGCTTTTAACGCCAGATACTCCAAGGTATTGTATTCATAACTGGTTAGCGTCATGAGTTGCTGGTTGAGGCTAGCGGTTTTGGCAGTAGTGTCTATGTGCAAAGGGCCAAAGTTTAACACGGCCTTGGCTCTACCCATGCTACGTCGTAACAGCGCATTAACCCGGGCATTAACCTCTTCAAAATGAAAGGGTTTGACCACATAGTCATCGGCGCCTGCCTCTAGGCCTTCAACCTTATCCTGCCAATCACTGCGGGCAGTCAGAATTAAAATAGGGTAGCTGCATTCACGCTGGCGCAATTGCCGTATCACATCTAGGCCGGATACCTGTGGCAGGCCCAAATCAATAATCGCCAGGTCGTAGGGGTTTTCTAAACCCAGATGTAGGCCGTCCTTGCCATTATCAGCACTATCTACCGCATAACCCGCACGCCCCAGCGACTCTAACAACGCCGTGCGTAAGTGGGCCTCATCCTCTATCACCAATAAACGCATCTAAGCTGCCTCTTCATTATTACCATCGAACCTTTATATCACCTAAACATTGTAAAAGAGTAGGCAAAAAAAAACGACGAGTGATGCCTCACTCGTCGTTTTTTCTGCTGAAGGGTTTAAACCTTAGCGACAAACCTGCTTGGCAGTTTTGATTTGCTTTTTGCTGCAATCATCTTTTAAGCCTTTACCTACACACCAGGTCTTACGCTTATCCCAGGCTGAGATATCTTTAGTCTCGCCATTAGAGCAGCTCACTTCATAGTGTGAGTATATTTGGTCACCTTCAACGACGATATCTTCGTTATATTTGATGCTCACAGGGCGAGCAGCAAAAGCCTGTGTGGCGGTTATGGCAACAGCAGCTGTGAGTACTAAGGTTCTTAATTTCATAGTCTTGCTCTCTTCAATAATGTCTTTATTAAAAATAAACTGGGATTCTTTAAGCTTGTACAGATTATGCGCTATCGAAACTTAACCTAAGCTGAACAATAGTGGGAATATTCGCTCTTTCACAAAAAGCCGATCAAAAAACAGCCAACCCTCAGTTACACAAACACTTACAGGCTAAAACCTTTCACTTTGGCACTATCACCGCACTATGACACGCACTATGATTGAGATCATAATAATCAGCGTGTTATCCGCTCTATACCCCGTAAGGGTGCCACTAATTACCCGCCAGCCTAACTTGCTTAAGCGGTGAATAACAGTCAATAATGCTATCCATGCCAAGACACCAAGGATTGTAATGCCCCAACCTTTCTTACGCTGCCGCTTACGCATGCTGGGCATGGTTACCTGCTTAATTATTCTGGGCTGTGCCAGCGCCCCGCCTATGGATAAGGCACTTAACCTCACCAGAAACGGCCAGTTTGTAGAAGCTGAGCAGGCACTACATAGCGCTATCAATGAGCAAGGTAAAAACCGTTTATTGTCCCGCCTAGAGCTGGGCACCATTAATCATTTAAAAGGCGATTATCAACACAGCAATCGCTATTTTGACGAAGCTGAGCAATTAATCGACAACAACTACACCATCAGCCTTAGCAACGAAATGGCCAAACTACTCACAGGCCCCAGCTTAAGCCCCTACCAAAGCCAACAGTTTGAAAATACCTTTGTGCATTACTACAAAGTACTGAATTACCTAAAGCTGGCGCAACGCAGCGATCATATTGATAACGACAACTTAGACGCCGCACTGGTAGAAATACGCAAACTCAACCATCGCCTAGAGCAACAGCGTTTCGAAACTGGTGGTTATAAAGCTCGACCACAAGGCGGCAACTCACGTGAAAACACTGCCGCACAACTGTTAGATATTTTTAAACAAGCCTTGGGTGAACCTGCCCATAGCGAACAATTACGCTACCGCGACGATGCCTACGGCCACTACATAGCCGGTGTTTTATTTGAATTAGCCGGCGACACCGACAATGCCCGCATTTCCTATCAGCGCGCGGCCCAAAGCTACCAAAACGGTTTTGCTGCGCAATATAAGCTGGGGGATAAACCCGCCCAGCAGGCTTGGTACGATGTTGCCAGAATTATGAAGTTGGACAACGATAGTGACTGGCAATACATCGCCGAAAAACATTTAAGTAGCCAACAACGTCAACAATTACTCAAGGTTGATAAACACAGCAGCGACCTAATTGTGATTCAACACAGCGGCACCATGCCTCGTAGGGAAGAGCTCAACCTGCGCCTTACCTTGGATACTTACTCCCGCTCACTGGTGCTATGGCCCATACTCACCGGTAACCAGCAACAACAACGGGCACAACTGGCTTGGTTCTTAATGCTGTACTCCGACACCGGCCTAATCGATATTCTACAAAATTATGCGGTAGGCGATGTAGGTACCGTAGTGCAAGGGGTGATCAGTAAACGCATACCTATAGGCATGCTGTGGCGCAATGTAGAAAAGCTCAATCTGGTTAAAGCCTTGGAGTTTGGCGCCCGTGTCGCCGTGCCCTATTACCCACCGATCAAAAACACCATTGCCCATAGCGAGCTTTACATCGATGGCCTAGCCACCGAGCGGTTGCTCACTGCTGAGTCCATTATGCGCATAGCGCTGCAAGAACAAATTCGTCGCTCCAACACCGAGATCCAATTAGCCCTTACCCGCGAATTAACCAAGGCCATAGCCGCGCAGCGTACAGCTGATGAATCGGGCGCACCGGCACTGGGCGGTATCTTGAAGCTGGTCAACCTGCTCACCGCCTCGGCCGACACCCGCAATTGGCTAACCTTGCCCAATAGCATACTGCTAAGCCGCCTCAGCCTAGCGCCGGGGCAGCATGACATAGAGCTAAAAACCACTCTCAGCAATGGCTTTGTGCTCAGCCAGAAGCAGTCATTGAATGTCGTTGCTGGCCGCCCTACACTATGGCATACACACAGTTATCAACCGGTGGGCATAGCCAACAAAGCCTTATAAAAACTCAGTTATAACACTCGTATAATAAAGGAACACTATAATGACTACGTCAACAACTCTGCTGCCTCGCCTAGGCTTACTGGCGCTATTATTAGCAGGCATAAGCGCCTGCAGCACCGTGTCAGTATCGCGGGTAGATAGCAGCGAGGAAATCGCCCTCACTGACAAATGGAACGATAAAGATTCTCAGCTCACCGCCGAAGCCATGATAGAAGACATGCTCACCTTCCCTTGGATAGCCGAGTATCAACGTAAAAATAATCGCCGCCCCACCGTGATTATCCAGCGGGTGCGCAATAAATCCCACGAGCATATCGCCACCGATACCTTTACCAATGATCTAAAACGCAGCCTGTTACGCAGCGGCAGAGTCGACTTTGTTGCCGACAGTGAACTGCGTAAAGACATACGCGCCGAGCGCGCCGACCAAGAGCTAAACGCCCGCGCCGACACCCAAGCACAAATGGGTGAAGAAACCGGTGCCGACTACGCCCTTTCTGGCACTATTAACTCTACCCTAGATGAGTTGGACGGCAAGCGCGTTACCGCCTATCAAATTGATTTACGCCTTATTGATATGAGCACTAACCGCGAAGCATGGAACGGCCAGAAGAAAATCAAAAAACTACAGGAGCGCTCAAAGTTTGGCTTCTAAAACAAGCGCCAGCCGCTACCTGCTAAGCAGCTGCCTAGTCGTGGCAGCCTTAGCGGGCTGTAAATCCGTCAGCTCGCAACTGCAGCCTAGCGATGAGCAACAACAAGCCGAAGCTGAGTTACATAGCCAAGCCGACGATGCCTTTGCCGAGCTAGAGGGCAAACCTCGCCCGGCGGCTACTGATACGATCAAGGCCACGACCACAGCTAAGCCTGCGCAACTGTACCAACAAGACAATACGCCAGCGGTAAAAACCCATCAACGGCAACCGGACTGGGTCATGACCCCGCCCAATAACCCTGAGTACGTCTTTGGCGTAGGCGCTGCGGGGATTAATTCCACCGCTGCCACCGCCAGCCAAATTGCCGACGAGCAGGCCAAGGTCAACCTAGCGGCCAAGCTGCGAGTTTCCGTGAGTGCGGTAAACAATGCGCAGGAAGAGTTACAACAAGGGGTGGTTAGCCAGTCCTTTAGCAGCGAAGTGCGCAACACCGTAGTGCAAACCAGCTATAGCGGGCTCAACATTATCGAGCGCTATATCGATAAGGACAATGCCAGCGTCTATGCACTGGCAGCCTTACATAAGCAAAGCGCGTTGGCCAACCTACAGCAGCAAATCGCACAGCTAGACCAACAGATACTCAGCGCCAGCCTAGCCAGTAGCGAGGGCAGCACCTTAGCTAAATTGCGCACCGCCCTGCCCAGCCTGAAACTGCTGGCCCAGCGCCAGCAATTAAATCAACAGGCGCTAGACATCTCTAACGGCCAGCAAAGCTTCCCAGTAAGCCCAGCGCTAATCGATTTTGAAAAAAACATTTACGCACTACTGGATACATTACGCTTTCGCATGGTCGAAAACGGCGATACGATTTTACGCGACAACCTCATCAAAACCTTAACCGACCAAGGCATGCGGGTGAGCCAACAAGGCAGTGCCGACATAGTGTTGAGCTATACGGTGAGCTGGCGCCACATCAACCGCGATAAGCAGCACTATCAACTGGCCAATGCCACCGTTAGCCTGCAGGACGAACAAGGCAAAACCTTATCGACCTTTATCGCCAAGGCCAAAGGCATCTCCAGCGATGCAGGCTTAGCCAAAGACAAAGCCCTAGAGAAACTAGCCCAACAATTGGGTAGCTCGCTGGGAGCCAATATCGTTAAGGCCATAGATTAATACGGGTGGCAGCTATTACTAGTTTTAGCAGCTAACCCTAATCGTTAGCCTCAGCCACTAACGCAAACACTATCAACAATAGGATTTCATGTGAGCACAACTACCCACAACTACGATTACGATTTATTTGTTATAGGCGCAGGTTCCGGCGGCGTTAGAGCCGGGCGCATGGCCGCAGGTTACGGCGCCAAAGTGGCGGTCGCCGAAGACCGTTACATGGGCGGCACCTGCGTTAACGTAGGCTGTGTGCCGAAAAAACTCTACGTCTACGCCTCACAATTTAGCCACGCCTTTGAAGATGCGCGCGGTTTTGGTTGGGACGCCAGCCTCCCCAACTTTAATTGGGCCACCTTGCGCGATAACAAAAAAACCGAAATCAGCCGCTTAAACGGCATCTACGATGGCATGCTAGATAATGCTGGCGTTACCGTATTGAATGGCCGCGCCCGTTTTGTGGATGCTCACACCGTAGAGGTCAACGGCCAACAACACAGCGCCCAGCGCATTGTTATCGCCACTGGCGGCTGGCCTTTTGTGCCCGACATTCCCGGCCGCGAACTCGCGGTTAGTTCCAATGAAATCTTTGACTTAGCGCATTTCCCCAAGCGCGTTATCGTGGTGGGCGGTGGCTATATCGCGGTAGAGTTCGCCTGTATTTTTAATGGCTTGGGTGCAGACACTATCCAGCTGTATCGCGGCCCGTTATTTTTGCGCGGTTTTGATGAAGACGTGCGCCAGTTTGCCGCCGAAGAAATTGCCAAGTCCGGCGTCAAACTACAGTTCAACAACAATATTAGCGCGATAGAAAAACAAGCCGACGGTTCACTACTGGCACAACTAGAAGACGGCAGCAGCCTAGCCTGTGATGCTATTTTATACGCCACCGGCCGCAAACCGCACTTACAAGACTTAGGCTTAGAGCATGTCGATATTGCGCTAACCGATAGCGGCACTATTAAAGTGAATGAGCAATTTCAAACCAGCACCGATCACATCTATGCCTTAGGCGATGTCACCGGCGGTATGGAGCTCACACCTGTAGCTTTAGCCGAAGGCATGGCGCTAGCCAAAACCCTATACAACAACGAGCCTAGCTCGGTGGATTACGACAATATTGCCACCGCGGTATTTTGCCAACCCACCATAGGCACTTGTGGTTTATCGGAGCAAAAAGCAAAAGAAAAATACGGCGAAATTACTGTTTACGAATCTAACTTTCGCGCCATGAAGCACACCCTGGGCGGTCGCCAAGAGCGCACCTATATGAAGCTCATCGTCGATAAAGCTAGCGACAAAGTAGTAGGCGTACATATGGTGGGCGATGAAGCCGGTGAAATTATTCAGGGCATAGCCATAGCGATGAAAGCCGGTGCCACCAAGGCCCAGTTTGATAGCACTATAGGCATACACCCCACTGCTGCGGAAGAGTTTGTGACTATGCGTAGCCCTCGCGCTTAAATATATAACTGGCCGTGCTAATACAGGAGCAAGGCAACTACTAGCAAGACACGCCGTGAATAAATCCCTGCACCCAAAGCACTCGCTACGCTCATGGGGCAGGCTCTACCCAGAGCACTCACGGGGCAGAGTCTAGGACAGTCGCTGGCATCCATGCCAGCGACTGTCCTGAATAAAGATACCCCGAATCTTAAACAACCCACTTCGACAATAAACCGAAAAACCTCTTTAGCACCCAGCACTCAATGCTAAGAAATGAGTTGGGTACGGAGTTGTATGGCCGTCGCCAGCAGGGATGCTGGCGCCGAGCCTACAGGGATGTATTCACGGCGTGTCGTACAACTCCGTACCCAGCTCAGTTCGCCCCGCAATAGGCAAAATAACGGTAACCCTTTTAAAAACAAAAGTATTAAACAGCCATAGGATAAACCCAGCCTTGTACTATACTCTCTCTCATGAAAACCCTAAACGAGATAGACTTTGATAGCCTGCTACAAGGCATCGATAACGGCGGCAGCCCACTAGTGTTTTGCCGCAGCTGTCACGCGCCCATTACCAGCCAACACGAGCAAGCTGTTATTGGTAATAACAGCCATCACCGTTTTACCAACCCTGTCGGTATCACCTACCATTTACGCTGTTTTACCAATGCCCACGGTTGCAGCATTCGCGGCCGCTACACAGAGGAACATAGTTGGTTTGCTGGCTACCAATGGCAGCTAGCTCTGTGTAGTGAGTGCGGTGAGCACCTAGGTTGGTATTACCAATACTGCCGCAGCAGCCACAGCCAGCGCTTCTTTTTTGGCTTGATAGCCGACCGCTTAATGGATCAAATGAGCTAAGTTTTCGTGCTACACTGCGCACCTTATTAGTAATAACCACTTTCAATCCTCCCAACGAACTTACACACTATCCCTATGACTGGTAGCGATTTCATTGCCCCCCCTTGCACCGAAGACATCCAAATACTATGGCAGGATGAAACCTGCTTACTGGTCAACAAACCCGCAGGTTTATTATCCGTACCGGGTCGCCACCCAGCCAACCAAGACTGCTTGATTAGCCGCCTGCAACAGCAATATCCTAGCGCTAAAATCGTGCACCGTTTAGATATGGATACCTCGGGAATTATGGTGGTGGCGCTAAACGCCGATAGCCACAGGCAGCTAAGCCTACAGTTTGAAAAACGAAAAACAGAGAAAAGCTATATCGCGGTAGTATTCGGGATGGTTGCGCAAGATAAGGGCAGCATAGAGCTACCCTTAATGACTGACTGGCCCAATAGGCCGCTACAAAAAGTAGATCATCAACAGGGCAAAGCCGCACTCACCCACTACCAAGTATTGAATAGAAACCCCGAGCAAAATAGCAGTCGGCTATTACTCACCCCCATCACCGGCCGCTCCCATCAACTGCGTATACACTTAGCCGAAATAGGTCATCCTATTCTAGGCTGTGATTTTTATGCCCATGAGCAAGCTAGAGCCATGTCACCACGGCTATTACTGCACGCCGAAACGCTGCACTTCCACCACCCGCTTACGGGCGAGCTAATTCAGGGCCATAGCCCCTGCCCTTTTTAAAAGATTTATAATTCAAATCGCATTTATAAATACGAGCACCAATCACTCCAACTACCGGCATAGAGTTTGGCATCTTCCCGTCCGGCTTCCGCCAACGATAATAAATTAACGCAGGCGGTAACTCCTGAACCGCAATACACCATTAGCTCTTTGCTCGATAACAACTGCTGCCAACGCGGCTGCACTTGCTCGTTAACAAAACAACCCTGCTCATCAGTCACCGATTGCCAGGGGAAATTAACTGCACCCTCTATGTGGCCAGCAACAGGATCTATAGGCTCTTCCAAACCTTGGTATCTAGCCGCTTCGCGGGAATCAATTAACACCGTGTCGGCAGCACGGTTTAGCACCTGTTCACGGCTCACCACCCACTCGGGTTTAGGGCTGGCCATAAAATCTCCCTGAGTACTGATTGGCAGCATATTATCGCAGGGCAAACCCGCCTGCTGCCAAGCGCTATAGCCACCCTCTAACACTTTCACCTGCTCGTGGCCCAAATACCGCAGCAACCACCACGGCCTGGCAGCAAAGGCCATGCGCTGATCATCGTAGATCACCACTAACTGATTATTGTTAAGCCCCAGCTGCTGTAAACGATGCTGCAGCTGTTGCGTATCCGGCAAAGGATGGCGGCCACCGTGTGCAGCCTTGGTGCCCGATAAATCCTCATCCAAGTGCAAATAATGCGCGCCCGCTATATGGGACTGTTGATAGCTATTGCGGCCAGCTTCAACGTCAATCAAGGAAAAGCGGCAATCTATAATCACCCGCTGTTCGCCGGGCAATGCGGCTAACGCTGTGGGGCTAATCAAATACTTTGTCATGCTAATACCCTCTACTATTATATTAATTACAGGCTCACAGCGCGTTTTTAACAACCCATGCCTATGCTCATTATCCTTAGCCACAATGGTGTCATCGGGCCCAGCAATCGGCAAGCGTTCATCGCTGGGTGGCAGCGGCTATTAATCACCCTGCTTTTAGATTGCCGAGATTCGGCGTATATAGTAAGGTCTGCGTTATTAACCAAACCAAGGATCAAGTCATGCGCTATTTACTCGCTATACTTCTACCTCCGGTAGCCGTCTTTCTTTGTGGTAAACCCATGGTGGGCATTTTAAACATCATACTCACCCTCTGTTTTTGGATACCTGGCGTAGTGCATGCGCTATTTGTGGTGCACAACCACCTCAACAATAAACAAACCCAAAAAATTGTTGATGCCATTAACAACAAAGGTTAATTCCATGCTGCTGCGCCTATTATTTATCAGTTTTTTGTTTACCCTCACCGCCTGCGAAAGCACCTACTTTAATGCTATGGAAGAGCTGGGCGTGCACAAGCGCGATATCTTGGTAGACCGCATAGAAGACGCACAAGATGCGCAGCAAGAGGGGCAAGAGCAGTTCAAAACCGCCCTAGAGCAATTTAAAGCAGTGGTGAATTTTGATGGCGGCGAGCTAGAGGAAATGTACAACCGCCTCAACAGCGCCTATGAAGACAGCGCCGATGCCGCCGATAATATTAGCAAACGCATAGAAAAAGTAGACTCGGTAGCCAATGCCCTGTTTGATGAGTGGCAGGATGAGCTGGAGCAATATACCAATAGCAACCTTAGGCGCAGCAGCGCTGCACAGCTTAAAGCAACCCAGCAGCGTTATAGCCGCCTGCTAAAAGCCATGCGCAAAGCAGAAAGCGCCATCACACCGGTGCTCAATACCCTGCGCGATAACAGCCTCTACCTAAAACATAACCTCAATGCCCGCGCCATTAGCTCACTCAAGGGCGAACTGAGTTCGGTTAACCGTGATGTTAGCGCGCTAATCAATACCATGGAAAAAGCCATACAAGAGTCCAACAAGTTTATTAAAGAACTCAAAGCTGGCAGTTAAGCGCTATGCTAGACTGCCGTTATTACTTACAACGACTTCTCACCTTATTTGCCTACTAAGCTAGCGCCTTAACCACCCAAAACTAAGGGGCTAGCTTAAGCTGCTGTGCTAATAGCGGCTTATCACTACTCGATGTATTCATATGACTAACGCTATTCCATCCAAAGGGCTCGCCAGCTCCATAGGCGCCTCGCTGTTATTTGCGTTAATGCCGCTATATTTACAGTGGCTGCCTTCCAGTTCCGGCTATGTCGCTGCCGGCCAGCGTATTATTTGGACCTGTCTGTTTATTAGCTGCGTGCTGTTATTTAATAAGCAGTTACTCAACAGCCTTAAACCCTTAACCATTCTAAGCAATTGGCCGGGGCTAATCTGCGGCTCACTCTTAGTAGGCATGCAATGGTTTATTTTTTCATGGGCACCACTCAATAATGAAACCTTGGGTGTATCCTTAGGCTATTTTTTATTGCCACTCACTTTGGTGTTGGTGGGGCGTGTGCTCTATGGCGAAAGGCTAAACCTTGCGCAAAGTTTGGCCACGGTATTTGCCAGCCTAGCGATAGCCTACAACCTTTGGTATACCGGCAGTTTTTCTTGGGTGGCGTTAGTCATTGCCTTGGGTTATCCGCTGTATTTTATTTTACGCCGCAAGCAATCGCTGCCGGTAATGAGTGCTTTTTTTATCGAAAACCTATTGCTGCTACCCATAGCTTGGTGGGCCAGCCAATACTATGGTCAGGTGGCCCACCCCTTTGCTTATAGCTGGCAAGAGCTGGCTGTATTTTTAGGGCTGGGGATTTTAGGCTCGTTGGGTATGTTGTGCATGCTATATGCTAGCCGCCTGCTACCCGTAGCGCTGTTTGGCCTACTGGGTTATTTAGAGCCGCCGCTGATTATGCTGGTAGGTATAGGCTTTTTAAACGAGAGCATACATCCCGGCGAATACCTCACTTATATACTCATACTGCTGGCGCTAATCACACTCAGCCTTAGCGGCGTTAAACATCTAGTGCGTGAACGCCGTCGCTACAAGCAGTATAAATAAAGCATCTATAAACACTGCCAATCTACAATTCAGAAACCGCTAAATACTTATCGATCTGGGTAGTCGAATTGACGCCGGGGGTTAACACATTCGCCACCCCTAGTGCTAATAACAACTGACTAAAGGATTGCTGATCTCTTTGCGGTAGTGCTGCGGCGACTTCATCCATGTGGCTTTGCAACTGCTCTACCACTTGCGGAATGTCTATGTTGCGGCTGTTGGCGGTGGGTAAATTAAAATTGTCTAACACACTTTGTGCTTGTCGCAGGGTGTCAATAATGCCGTGTTCCGGGTCCAGCTGTTCGACACTGGCTACATAGCTATCGATAAAGCTTGAAAGCTCTGCCACCGCGGAATTATTTTCCCCACTATCGGTTGCCAGCCCCGTCCCTAGCTTGTTAGCCTCTTGCTGCGTAATCAAGCCATACTCGGCAAGGCGGTCGATTAATGCTGGGGTTATTTTGATCGCACGGGGGCCGTCAGAAAAAAACTCTTCATTCAGTTTTTGTATCTTCTGCGCTCGGCTAGAGATTTGCACCGTTTCGGCATTACCCTCGCCCTCTGCAGCTACATCGGTAAGCACTGCACTAGCGGCTTTGGCTGCACTATCAACGGCCGTACTTAAGGCGGTTTGCGAGTTACTGTTGGTAGCGCTGGTATTGCTGCTGATCGCGGCGATGTTAAGCAAATCTATACTGCTCATGATTGACCCTATGCCATTATTTTGTCTATAAGCGATATACAGCAATTATCATGCCTGTGTATTGAATACAGTAGGGCCGCTTAACCTATTAGTACCAATAATCCAGCCTCAATCAACGGCTGGCATTAGCATTGCCAGCGTTAAACAGCAGTGTTTATTGTAGCTGCAGGCAATCCCAGCTAAGCTTGTTCTTATAATTAATAAACTTGCAGCTGCTATATCAATAATCAGCCTCGCGAACAACGCCGTTAAGGCAGTGCCAAAAAGCACTAAACACCATAATATTTGAGAGCTGGTTGTGACTAACTCGATTAAGCCCCACCCAGAAACGAAACCGAAAAACAGCGTGAGCACCTCACTCAGCAGTAAAGTGGTCTCACTACTGCTAATACTTTTTTGTACATTCGCCAGTGTTAATTACATTAGCCAGCGCTATGTGGTGTACCCCAGTTTCGAAGAATTAGAGCAAGAGGTTGCCCAAAAAAATGTTGAGCGCGCCATACTCGCCATACGACGTGAGCTAGACGCCTTACGGCCGCAAGCAGCTGACTGGGCCAATTGGGATAATAGCTATCAATTTATGGCTGACCATAACCAGGCCTATATAGACGCCAATTTATATGCCAGTGCGGTATTGTCTATCGGTGTAAACCTAGAAGCGTTTTACAGCCTCGATGGCGATCTGGTGTGGGGGATGGGGCTGAATCTAAGCAACAAAGAGGTATTGGACTACACGTTGTTTTTACCTAAAAAACTCAGCACCAACCACCCGCTGTTAAGCCCTGCCTCTGCTACCGCCCCCATACAAGGGATTATTAACACCCCCAGCGGCGCTATGCTCTTTGTCTCCCATCCTATATTGACGGATAACGGCGAGGGCCCCGCTAGAGGCAATGTAATTTTTGGACGACTATTAAACAGCAAAACCATAGCCCGCATTGCCAACCAATCACGTATCACCCTCTATGCCGAACCCGCCGATAACAGCGAGCCACTAACGGCGGCAAATTCCTCTAACAATGAGCTGTCGCATAGCGCTATACAGTTGCAAGGGGGCGATACACTGCTAATCGGCTCAACCACGCTATTGGATATACAAGGCCAGCCCGCACTCAAGCTTATGGTCTCTACCCCACGCACCATTACTGCCCGCGGCCATAAGGCCATGATGATAGCCAATATCTCTATGGCCGTGGCCGCCTTAAGTATTTTGTTTTTTATTTTGGTGCTGCTGCGCATCACTGTATTTACCCCCGTTACCCGGCTCACTAACCACGCCATAAACATGGGGCGCAACAATACGCTCAACCTATCCCTCAATATGAACCGCAGTGATGAGATTGGGTTATTGGCCGATGAGTTAGACCTAATGGTTAAACGGCTTAATGACGCTCAGCAGCGAGTGGCAGACTTATCCTTCCAAGCCGGCATTGCTGAAATGGCCAGTGGCGTATTACATAATATAGGCAACGCTGTCACCCCTCTAGGGATTAAGCTAACCATGCTCAAGCAAAGCGTGCAGGATGCACCACTGGCCGAAATGGATATAGCCGCCAGTGAACTCGCCGACTCGACAACGCCTGAGGCCAGACGCGCAGACCTGCTAGCCTTTAAAGAGCTAGCCAGCCTAGAGTTAATAGCATTGATTAGACGTATCGGCGGAGAGCTGGATAGTATGCGCACCCAAGTTGATCACGTGCAATCCGTGCTGGCCGACCAACAACGCTTTAGCCGAGCCGAGCGCCTGCTGGAACCACTGGCCATAGACCAACTATTGCGCGACAGCGTGCAGCTTATGCCCGACAATTTGCTACGCTACACACAAATAGCATTAGACCCAGCCCTAGCACAACAAGAGCCGGTGTTTGCCGGCCGTATCGCACTGCAACAAGTGGTCAATAACCTACTCATTAATGCTGCAGAGTCCATTAAAGCCAGCGGCAAAACCGCAGATAACGGCCTGATACGTATAATGGCGGACGAGCAGGAAAGCAGCGACAGTGAGTTTCTACACCTCTGCTTTATAGACAATGGCCTAGGTATTGCCCCAGAACACATTAAACAGCTGTTTGATAATAGCTTTTCAACTAAACTGAGAGGCTCAGGTGTAGGGCTACACTGGTGCGCCAATACGATTTTGGGCATGGGCGGGCGCATCTACGCCACCAGCGATGGCCTGGGGCTAGGCGCCTGTATGCACCTGCTGCTGCCGCTAGCAACACACAATAATTAGAGAACACTACATGAGTAACAAGGCCGACAGCGAAACCAACATACGGATTTTAATCGCCGACGATGAAGCCAGCATCCGTGAAAGCTATAAAAACATTCTACAGCCCGATGATCCTGAGCCCAGTAACGACCTACAAGAAATGCGTGCACGGTTGTTCAATAACAACAAGGCCGCCAAAACAAAATCCCGCTTTGATTTGACGCTATGCAGTGGCGCTGAAGAAGCGGTGCAAGCCGTACGCACATCCATACAAACTGGCCAGCCCTTTTCGTTGGTGTTTCTTGATATGCGTATGCCTCCGGGCCCCGACGGTGCTTGGGCCGCCACCCGTATACGCGAGCTGGACCCCAGTTTAGACATAGTCATAGTCACCGCCTATTCCGATATAGACCCTGAAGAAACCTCTGCGCAAGTGCCGCCAGCCGACAGCCTGTTCTATGTACAAAAGCCCTTTCATGTACATGAAATACGCCAGCTCGCCAACGCCCTAAGCCGTCGCCGCCAAGCCGAAGATCGCATGCGGCAACTGGCCTACTTCGATGACATTACCGGCCTGCACAATCGCATCTCATTCAAAAACCGGCTAGAAATCGCCCTTAAAAATGCTGAGCGCAATCAACGCTGCCTAGCCATTTTATATTTAGACTTAGACAATTTTAAACGTGTTAACGACACCCTAGGCCATGCCGTGGGTGACATTATGTTGAATGAAGTCTCCAAGCGCTTATTACTGGCGATACGCGATACCGATGCCATCACTTCAGGCCATGTCCACGAAACCATAGCCGAAAACATAAACAAGCCCACAACCAGTAAGCACAGCAACAGCCTAGACAATAAACATTTAGCCCGTATGGGCGGCGATGAGTTTTCCCTATTACTCAGCGAAATCGCCGATGGCACCCATGCCGCCATCGTTGCTAAACGCGTACTGGAAGCACTAGAACAACCCATCAGCCTCGATGGCCATGAGCTTATCGTCACCTCCAGCATAGGTATTGCGGTTTACCCTACTGATGGCAAGGATGCCGACAGCTTACTCAAGTGTGCCGACTTGGCCATGTACGCCTCTAAGCAAGAAAGCCGCAATACTTTTAACTTTTACACGGCCAGCATGAAATCCACTGCCTTACGGCATATGGCATTAGAAGAAGGCCTGCGCAGCGCCATAGAGCGCAACGAACTCTCTATACACTATCAACCGCAGTTAGATGTTAGCAGCGCCAAAGTGTCAGGCGCCGAAGCGCTATTGCGCTGGCATAGCAGCGAACTAGGCGAAGTGTCACCCGTAGAATTTATTAGCGTCGCCGAAGATACCGGCCTGATCTACAGCATAGGGGAATGGGTATTGCGCAACGCCTGCACGCAAGTAAAAAGCTGGCGCGATGCCGGTATGCGCTTGCCGCAAGTGGCGGTGAATGTGTCGGTTAAGCAATTTTCTCACGCGGGCTTTGTGGTACTGGTACAACAAGTCTTACAAGAAACTGGGCTGGAGCCTGCAGCACTGGAGTTAGAAATTACCGAAAGTGTATTAATGAAAGACGGCGACCAAGCCTTCACCACCTTAAACGCCTTGAAGGCTTTAGGGGTTAAGCTGGCCATAGATGACTTTGGCACCGGCTACTCCAACTTGGCCTATCTCAAACGTTTCCCTATAGACAAGCTAAAAATCGACCGCGCCTTTATTTCTGCAGCGCATGTAGACACAGAAGACCAAGCTATAGTCACCGCTATTATCGCCATGGCGGAAAGCCTAAACATGTCCGTCACCGCCGAAGGGGTAGAAACCGAAGGCCAGCTGAATATGCTTAAAACACAGCGTTGTGATGATGTGCAGGGTTTTTTATTAAGCCGGCCACTGCCCGCACAATGCGTTAGTGATTTTCTGCTGCTCAATAGCTCGGCGGCTAATGATAGCAACGACCAGCCCTAATAACATTATTGACAAACAGCACTGTGAGTTATGAGCCGCTATAAGCTAGCACTCGCAGTGCCTATACCCCACAAGCTTAACTAATACGTTTAAAAAAATATTCCGGTTTTTTATCTCCGGCTTTAAAAATATTCAACTAAACCCTGCCTTCCCCGCGCGGCAAGGAAAACGTTAACTGCACAAATACCTGTCCAGAACTTTTGTTAGCGATCTACACAAGTTTGAAAACAAAGCTTATTAACGCACTGGGCTTACTGTTAAAATAAAACCATGACTAAATCACCCATTAATACAGAAAATATTTCTGACGTAGAGCTGCGACAAATCACCGTTTTTAAAACCGTGGTTGAATGTGGTGGTATTACTGCAGCAGAATTAAGGCTAAACAAAGGCAAGTCCGCTATAAGCATGGACTTATCGTCCTTAGAGCAACGGCTAGGTATGACCTTATGCCACCGCGGGCCTAGTGGTTTTTCACTGACCGAGCAGGGTAAGTCTATCTATGCGGCAGCCAAGCAGCTGATCGCTAATATAGAGCTGTTTCGACAGCAGACCCACGAGGCGCAATCACAACTCACCGGTAAGCTTAATCTTCACCTTGCCGATAATGCGGTATGGGATCACCAATTAGATATCTCTGAAGTGATTGCCAACTTTCACCAAGCTGAACCCAATATTTATATTAATATAGTCGGCAGCGGCCCGAATGAAGTTGCCCAAGCGGTGCTGAGCGGCCAAGCAGACCTAGGCATTGATGTGTTACCGCGCCAGTCCGCAGCGTTGAACTGCCTGCCACTTTATAAAGAAGATTTATTTTTATATTGCGGGGATAAACATCCGTTATTTTCTGCCGATTGCGAAGAGTTATCGCTAGCAACATTAAAGCATTACGAATTTATTCGTATAGTGACCTTACGTGATGCAACGCTAGAAGCGCTATTAGACGATTGCCGCATGACCGCCTCAGCCAGTAACCTCGATATGCGAGCCGCCATGATTCTTAGTGGCCAATACCTAGGATTTTTACCCAGCCATATGGCCAAGCATTGGACGCAAACGCAAAAAATGCGCGCGCTAATGCCAGAGACTATGAGCACCTGCAACGACGTCTATATCATCACTAATAAAAGCCAAACCTGTAACCCTGCACGGGATAGGTTTATTACAGCGGTCAATAAAGTGCTTAATAAACATTCTTAACCAGAAAAAAGTTTGCCAGTACGCAGTAAGCGTCATCTTCACTCACTCTGTTAATAAAGATGACAACTTGTAACCAAGTTTATTACGCAGCGCCAAGCTGGCTCAAACAGCTATCCAAGGCCTGTATAAAAATATCCACCTGCGGTTTGCTAAACACCAAAGACGGCCGCAACTTTAAGCTATTACGCAAAGGTCCAGAGCTGCCAATCAACACACCCTGCTCTCGCATCAACTCTAGTAGCGCAAAGGTTTGCTCACGGGCTGGCGCCTTAGTCACACGATCAGTCACAAACTCCACCGATGCCAGCATGCCCTGGCCACGCACATCGCCTATCAACGGTTGGCTGGTGGCCAACTGCCGCAATTGCTCCCGCAAATAGTCACCGGTTTGATTGGCGTTATTAATAAGATCTTCATCTTCAATAACATCCAACACCGCCATGCCCGCCGCACAAGACACGGGGTTACCACCAAAGGTACTAAACATCGCAGTTGCTTCAATAAAACGATTTAAAATCGCCTTGCTGGTTACCAACACGCCTAAGGGATGGCCATTGCCAACCGGCTTGCCCATGGTCACGATATCCGCTTTTAAGCCGCGCGCCTCGTGCCCCCACATTTGCCCTAAACGGCCGAAGCCTGCCTGCACCTCATCGGCGACTATCAAACCGCCTGCGGCGCGTACCTTTTGTTCTACCAGTGCCAAGTAACCTTCAGGAACATCTATCACCCCGCTAGAGCAATACGCAGTATCCACCATAAAGCAGGCGGGCTTGATGCCTTTACTCTGCAATTGAGCGATGGCAGCATCGGCATCTTGTGCATACAACTCGGCGCTATTTTCTTTACCAGCATGGGGGCCACGATAACTGCATGGCACACCTAAAGTGGCGATATGGTTTGCGGTTTGCGGTCGGCTTTTAGGCGATAAATCTCTAATGGTTTCGCTAATACCGTGATAGGCATCTTCAACCACAATCGCGCCATCATTGCCGCTAATCAAACGTGACATTTGCAAGGCTATGTCATTGGCTTCGCTGCCAGAGTTAAAAAAGATACAGGCATTCAAGTGATCAGGCATTAAGCTGGTTAAGCGTTCGGCATAATCCAGCACACTGCGATACAAATAACGGGTATTAGTATTAAGCACTTTTGCCTGCCGACTAATCGCCCTAACCACATGCGGGTGGCAATGGCCCACCTGTGGCACGTTATTATATAAATCTAAATAGGCTTTACCGTCTACGCCATATAGCCATGGCCCCAGCGCCCGCTCAACGTGTAAAGGCCGCTGGTAAAAATGCCAGGTTTGTTCACCTAGTAACCGATGACGCTGCTGCAACAACTCCTGCTCAGCGCTTTCATTGACGCTCTCTTGTTCACCTATAGCAGGGCTGTAGGCTGGAAATCGACAGGCCGTTCTGAAACGTGAGCTAACCGTATGCCGCCCTTGGTTTAATAATTTATCTAATAGAGCCCAGTATAATTCTATATTTTTAACATAGGGCTCTTGCTCAGGATGCTCCGCAGAGCGCCAGGCACACAGAGTAATATAAATACACACGCGCACTAAAATAAGATCGTAAAGTAAGTCTATTTCTTCTTCTTCTAACGCCAGCTCTCTATCGTAGCCCACTACAATGTCACACATATTGCTAACGGGGTCTTCGACCTGCTCCATCATCATGCTGCAAGCTACAACCAATTCCATGATTAATGGCGAATACAACATATCGCCAAAATCAATTAATCCTGCGACGCAATTAGGGTTTTCAGGATTTAACAACACATTGCCACCATGGGCATCTTGGTGCACAACTTGGTGGCGCAATTGTGTTAATTTTGGCGTCACCGTTTTATTAACATAATCAAATACAGTTTCGACTTTTGCTCTAATATCGGCGTTGCTAATACTATCGGTATGCGGACGATGAACCATAAAGTTCATCACATCCCAGGGGTGAACGTTTTTAGCATGGGGATGAAAAAAACCACGCAAGGCCTTATCAAGTTTGGCTACAGTAGCACCCACATCACGCCGCAGCGCCTTGCTATTAAGCTCAGGGCGGTCTCTTACCATGACTCCCGGTAAAAAAGTTAGCAAGCGCACCACGTGTTTTTCGCCATTCTTACCTTTTATTATTTCTTCGCAAGCTCCGCTCTGGCTAAGTATGACACGAGGAATGGGTAAGTTAGGGGCCTGCTGCTCTACATGCCTTAACACTTGCGTTTGAAAGTCTATAACACCAAAGTCATCCTGTGAATTTGAAATCTTTAATATGAATTTTTCATCACTTTCTGTGGCGACTATAAAACCTTGATCGCGCTCGCTGGCAACTTCTTTAAAAACGCCACTCAGTGCAAAATGTTTTTGGGCGATAGCAAGCACTTCATCCATAGAAAAGCTTGGCGTACTACGCTTTAAGATACGGTTATCGCTATTTAATTCATTCATTACTGTTACCTCTATTTACAACAAGACCAATTGTTGGGCAGTAGTATTGGATCATTTATTGAAAGTAATATTTATTTTAACAAGCATTTATAGGCTTAACGACACGGGTTTCGGCGCTACGTATAACAATTTCGCCTATGATAAGCACCGCAATAGCGCCAATAAATACCGCCCACTGCATGCCCTCGTTGGGGGTATAAATAAACAACACTATGGATAGGCACAACACGAAGATACAAGAACAGGCGCAAAGGCCGGCTATTGCCATGCCGCCTGCAACTTTAAACGGCCTAGGGCGGTCACCGTCACTCACCCGCATTTTTATAAAAGCGAGCATCATGCCTATATAAGGTAATAGCGCGATTACGGCACTAAAAGAAAACAGCGACCAGAATAAATCTTCACTGCTACCCGCCATCAAGCCGTAAAGCACTAGCACGCAGGTACTGACACAACCCATGGTAATAGCCGCACCTACTGGCGTGCCCAATACCTTATGCTCATAACCCAAGAAAGCCGGAAACTCACCTTCATTAGCCGCCTCCGCTATTGCACGATTGCAACCCAGCGACCAAGTCACGCCGTTAGAAAAGAAGGTAAATAGCGCAGCAACACCCAAGCACAAAGCGAAAGCATCGCCCCAGACAGAGCCACCAAAAAATAAATACAGGGTATTCATCAAACCTTCAACAAGGTTGATTTCCTGCGCTGGTATAGCCACCAAAATGGCAGCCGTGCCCAAGGTGTAGAGGCTGATAATAATTAAGCCTGAAAATAAAACCGCCTTTGGCACATTTTTGGCAGGCTCGTGTATCTCGTCACTGCCAGCACACATCAACTCAAAACCTAACATGCCATATATAATCACGGGGATATATTGCATACCCTCTCCCCAGTTAGGCTTTAGGGTTTCAAACGTTATTTGATTAGCCATGCCGTGATCTTGGCTATAGGCAAGCCCACCCACTATCACCGCAATAAAAATAACCACTTTTAAAATGGCACCTATATTAGGAATCCACTTACCCACTTCTAGGGTAATAATATTAATGGCTACCGCAATCCAAGACAGGGCTATGCCCAGGACAATTTGCCATTTAAGTGCTAGGTCGGGGATAAATAATTGACTAAACACCGCCGCAAACAAAATAAAAATGGCGGGATTCCATAATGCCGTATTCACCCAATAGCCCCAGGTTGCCCTAGAGGCCCAGCGGCCACCAAAGCTATCACGCACCCAGGCGTAAATGCCGCCCTGCTCGGGATAGGTGGTCCCCATCTCGGCACTGATCAAACCAAAGGGTATAAAAAAAATAATCCCTAGAAATAGCCACCAAAAAATACTGGACGCGCCCACCGCGGCAGCAGCGGCTAGAGTATCTAGCAGTAAAATCGCGGAGACGGTGAAAAGGGTAAGGTCTCTCAACCTCAATGATTTTATATGGTGAATAACACTGTCCATTTATTAGCCCTATAGCTAGCTGGCGAAGATACGGCTAAAGCTAGCAATATCGAAGGCGGCCATTATAGGGCGCGGGGGAAATATCTAGGTTTCGGTGTATAGAACCTAGGTTCAGCTAGGGGCAAGGCTTATTGAGCTAGCGTGTATAGCCTTAGCACCCGTATGTCCCTAGCCCCGGTAGGCATAACTACTCAATAGCCTACACCGCCCTAATTCTGTACAATGCGCCTCCTTTAGCTAGCCCCGCACAATCGGTAATCGGTACTGCCCATGTCATCTACCCCTGAAACATCATCACCCAAACAAAAAGTCGGCTTTGTTAGCCTAGGTTGCCCCAAGGCCCTCGTTGACTCCGAACGCATACTGACCCAGCTCAAGCTAGAGGGCTATGACATTAGCCCCAGCTATGACGGTGCCGATGTGGTGGTGGTGAACACCTGTGGCTTTATAGACAGTGCCAAGCAAGAGTCTATGGATGCCATTAGCGAGGCCATGAAGGAGAACGGCAAGGTGATTGTTACCGGCTGTATGGGTAAGGGCAGCGATGCCGAGGCGATTAAAGCGGCGAACCCCAATGTGCTCAGCATTAGTGGCCCCGCCGATTACGAGACGGTTTTGGGCGCGGTGCATGACTATATCCCGCCCACCATAGAGCAAAAATCAGCTGCCGAGCACAACCCGCTAATAGACTTAGTGCCACCACAGGGGATTAAACTCACCCCCAAGCACTATGCCTACTTAAAAATATCGGAAGGCTGTAACCACCGCTGCACCTTTTGTATTATCCCCGCCATGCGTGGCGACTTAGTTAGCCGCCCTATTTCTGAAGTGGTAGACGAAGCCAAAAAACTGGTAGCCGCTGGCGTGCGTGAAATACTGGTAATTTCACAAGACACCAGCGCCTACGGCGTAGATGTAAAATACAAATTAGATTTTGTTAATGGCCGCGCCCATGAAACCCGCATGCAAGACTTAGCGGTAGCCTTGGGTGAGCTAGGCGTATGGGTGCGCTTGCATTATGTGTACCCCTACCCGCATGTGGATAAAGTGATTCCGCTAATGGCAGAAGGCAAAATTCTGCCCTATTTGGATATCCCCTTCCAACACGCCAGCCCGCGCATACTCAAATTAATGAAGCGCCCCGGCAACCAAGTTAAAGTATTAGAGCGCATTAAAGCTTGGCGCGAAATCTGCCCGGAGTTAGTTATACGTTCAACGTTTATCGTTGGTTTCCCCGGTGAAACGGAACAAGAATTTCAAATGTTGCTGGATTGGTTAGAAGAGGCACAGCTCGACAGAGTGGGTTGCTTTAAATACTCACCGGTAGAAGGTGCTACCGCTAACGAACTCCCTGACCACATACCAGAAGATATCCAGCAACAGCGCTGGGAACGCTTTATGGAAACTCAGCAAAAGATTTCCAGCGCTCGCTTACAAGCGCGCATAGGCCAAGAAGTTGAAGTGTTGATTGATGAGGTTGACGAGCAAGGTGCTATAGGCCGCTGCTATGCCGACGCCCCAGAAATTGATGGTAAGGTTTATCTCGATGGTTTTACCGACACCTTCCCCGGCGATGCACTACTGGTCACCATTACCGGCGCTGATGAGTACGACTTGTGGGCCGAGCCTGTTTATGAGGACGAGCCTGGTTATGAAGACGAGGCGGATTATGAAGCTGAACAGGCCTAAGTTAGACCTGTTCAGGATATAACTTTTCATGCTGTAAACAGCTGATAAGCACCCGGTACAAATGCTCAAAATTTATAGGCTTGGCGACAAAATCGTTCATGCCAGCCGCTAATACCTTCTGTTTGTCTTCTTGCATGGCATTAGCCGTCATGGCAATAATCGGCAAATCATAAAACCGCCTATCAGCACGTAACTGTTCGGTGGTGGCTAAGCCATCCATTTTCGGCATCTGTATATCCATTAAAATGCCATGCACAGGTATCTGCTCTAATAGCGATAAAACCTGCAAACCATTTTCGGCAACCTTAACCGTGACCCCAACTTTATTTAATAAGGCTACCGCCAAGGTTTGATTAAAGCGGTTATCTTCCGCCAATATTACCGTCATCCCTTGCAACAGGGGCTGGCTAGCGGCCACCGCTTTTTGCAAGCGCTGCGCAGAAGACAAATCACTTTCTGCAGGCCTATTGGCTAATGGGCGCACAGGTATTTCAAAGTAAAACTGACTACCTTGTTGCAACTGACTAGTCACCCCTATACGGCCATTCATTAACTGCACAAAACGCTGGCAAATACTTAGGCCCAAACCCGAACCCTGATATTGTCTGGCTACGCTACTATCTATTTGCCTAAAAGGCTTAAATATTATTTGCTGATCCTGCTCGCTAATCCCTACACCAGAATCACTCACCACAAAACGCAGCCAACAATTATCATCACCTTCATCATCACTGGCTATGCGTCTTACCGAAAGCGAAACAGCCCCACGTTCGGTAAACTTCATCGCATTGCCACATAAATTTGTCAGCACCTGTAATAATTTACCTTTATCACACTCAACAAAACTGGGCACATCAGAGGCCACCTCTACACTGAACAACAAGGCTTTTTCCGTAGCCTGAATTTCAAAAACATCATTCAGTTTCTGCAGAATATCGGCAACAACAAACGCTTGCGGCTCAAGGCCAGCATTACCGGACTCCACCTTGGTATAACTCAAAATATTATTAATTAAACTAAGCAATAAGTTTGCCGAGGAAACAACTTTAGCAATATAGCTACGCTGCAAATCACCCAGCTCCATAGCTTCAGTCAGTTGCGCCAAGCCTAAAATTGAATTAAGTGGCGTGCGTAACTCATGCGTCATCACTGCCAAAAAGTCACTCTTAGCCTCATTGGCTTTTTCCGCCTCGGTCTTCGCTATACTTAACTGTTGCGTGCGCTCGGCAACACGCAACTCCAAGGCTTTGGAAAAATATTCAGCGGCCCCTATACGTAGCTGCATACCGCGCACCGCAAAATAGCACAGCACCGCAATCAGCAGGGACACTAAGTAGCCCAATATACTGAGGCGTATAGAATAAGGCGATTCATGCGACCACCCAGTCTTAGGCTTGGCCGCTAACAACCATTCGCCGCCGAGAAAGCTGACTTTTTGGCTAATATTAGCCACGGCAAATAAATCGTCTTCCCCATAAAAAATATCACCACTTGCGCCTAGGCCATCTTTACCGCGCATAGCTATGCTTAAGGTTTTTTCAGCCTCCGCTAGGCCGGCACTCTGCAACAAGGCCTGATAATCAACCACCATACTCACTATGCCTACAAACTGACCATGGTTTTTGCCCTGCGCATGACTAAATAGAGGAATGCGACAAATAATACCGGTGCCGCCCTGTATTAATTGCAAAGGGCCTGCCACTACCGGCATACGCGACTGTACCGCGCGTTGCACAGTAGGCCATTGCGTGGGTATATCCCGATAATTGTGACCAAGAGCGGCGGAGTTACCCTCCATGGGATAGGTAAAACGTATGATATAGGCTTCTGACACAGCCACATTATTAATATAAGGCAGCCTTGTAGTCGCCTCTCTTGCCCAAGCCTCTATCTTATCCTGCTGGCTTAATAGCGAGGTGCCCTCAACTATCAGCGTGGAGATTAAGATCTCTATGCCCTGGGTAATATAAAAAGTGGAGTTTAACCGTTGCTCTAAATCTAGACGGAAACGCCCCAGCTGATTCACCACATCCATACGCTGGCGGGAATAGTGGGCCTCATCAATTAGCCGCACCATAAAACTAAACAGCTGCTGGCTAGCCACCGCCAAAAGCAGGCAGATAAGCAATAATTGTAAGCGCGAGAGTTGTTTCATAAGATGATTGTTAAAAGCCTCAAATACGTAAACACCGCGATGACTCAATAGCTATTAAATGCACAACTAGTGCACATAACCAAAAACAGTAGCCAGATCAGCTATGGCTTAAAAACCACCATCGTTATGATCACAACTAATATACGGTACAATTACCCTTTATATTCACACACGATGTTGTTCAACACCATGAATTTAATCTTATTTTCTGCCCATGAGCTCAATCAGCAGCAACAGCTGCGCTTAAGTGATGAGCGCTACCAGCAAATACGTCATATCCACCGTTCACAAGCAGGCGATAGTGTACGTGTGGGCATGATTAACGGCCTAATGGGCACAGGGCAAATTTTAGCTATCGACGAGCAGCAAGTCAGCCTAGCGGTAGACCTCAGAATTACAGCACCAGAGAAGCTGCCTTTAACCATCATCCTAGCCCTGCCCAGGCCTAAAATGATACGCCGTATATTCCGCACTATTACCGAACTGGGCGTCAGCGAATTGATCATTATCAACAGCTACAAAGTTGAAAAAAGTTTTTGGCAAAGCCCAGCGATCAATGAAGCCAAGATACGCAGCTATTTAATCGATGGTTTACAACAGGCCAAAGATACCGTGTTACCCAAGGTTAGCTTTTATAAGCGCTTTAAGCCTTTTGTAGAGGACGACTTACCCACGCTCAGTGCCGGTAGTAAAAAACTCATCGCCCATCCCGATACCGGTACGGTTTGCCCATTGGCCATTAACTGCCCCACCACCTTAGCCATAGGCCCAGAAGGTGGCTTCACAGCTTATGAGGTAGATAAGTTTTTAGCAGCGGGCTTTAGCGGTATACACCTAGGGCCGCGCATTTTAAAAGTGGAAAATGCATTAACCGTATTGACCGCCAAGCTGTTTAACTAAGCCTACGTTTAGGATTTATGCAGCGCATCCAGCTCGCCACCTGCAAGCACAAACGCTGCAAAATCTTCAGCAGGCAAAGGCTTACTAAAGTAAAAACCCTGGATAACATCACAGTGCAAAGATTTTAAGAACTCTAATTGGCTCAGTTCTTCAACACCTTCAGCCACCACGCTTAACTCCAAACTCTGCGCCATGGCGATAATCGCTTTTACTATTGCGGCATCGTCTCTTACCCCTGGCACATCAATAATAAAAGACCGATCAATTTTTAATTCATCAATAGGAAAACGCTTCAGATAACTCAATGACGAATAACCGGTACCAAAGTCATCTATAGAAAAACTGGGGCCTAAGGCTTTAATGTCGTTCAGTTTTTTTATGAGGCTATCTTCGCCGCCCATCATCATGCCTTCAGTAATTTCCAGCCTTAAATACCGCGGATCAATACCCGAATCATTAATGGCAGACTCAATAACGTGCTGTAGGTTGGCCATTTTAAATTGAGGACCCGCCACATTTACCGCCACCATTAAATCGCCAATCCCCTGCTGCCGCCAATCTACCTGCTGTCGACAAGCTTCTTCAATAACCCAAGTGCCTATAGGCACTATCAAGCCACTTTCTTCCGCTATAGAAATAAATTCAAACGGCGGCACCATACCCATTTCGGGACTATTCCAACGTATGAGAGCTTCACAACCTGTTACCTTACCCGCATGCAAATCAATTTTCGGTTGGTAATGCAAAACAAACTCGTTATTTTCCACGGCGCGGCGCAAAGCGGCTTCAATGCTGAGCCGTTTTTTAGATAGTTCATTAATCTCTTTGGAATAAAACGCATAGCTATTAACACCTTGCTGTTTAGCATAGGCGGTAGCAGCACCGGCATTTTGCATTAGCACATCACTCTCGGTGCCATCATTGGGATATAGCGCTATTCCTATGCTGGCACTGATATAAATTTCTTCACCATCTACCACAAAAGGCTGAGCTAAGGCATGCTGTATGCGCTCGGCGACAAAGGCGGCACTATCATCCTGCGCCACCTGCGGTAGCAAGATAGAAAACTCATCACCGCCCAAACGGGCCAACTGACGCCATAGGTCATCTATCCCTAAGCGCGACACCAAGTCACTCTCACGCACACTTTCTATCAAGCGCATAGAGACTTCTGTTAAAATTTCATCACCAGTTCGTGGCCCCAGGCTATCATTCACCTGTTTAAACTTATCTAGGCCTATATTTAATAGCGCCATGCGCTCATGGTCTCTGCGCGTTTTTTTGAGTGACCACTCTAATCTATCTAAAAACAATTGCCGATTGGGCAAATGGGTAAGCGCATCATAGTAGGTAAGCTGATCCTGATAGGCTTTAACCATTAAGGTGTTACGCAAACGCAGGGCTAGTTCACTAGAATCTACCGGCTTAGAAAGAAAATCTGTCGCTCCCAACTCCAAGGCTTTGAGCTTGGTTGCACCGTCACTGGAGGAAGTCAGTACTATCACCGGAATCTTCTGCATCATTTTAAGCTTGCGAACAGCCTCTAATATATCAAAGCCATCCACATGCGGCATATTTAAATCCAGCAATAAAATATCGGGACGTTTTGTATCCAGAATTTCCATGGCCTTACGTGAATCTTCTACCGCAATAAAATTTTTATAGCCTTCTTCTTCTAAAAAAGCCTGCAGCAATTCCATTAGCAAAGGCTCATCATCGACCATCATAATGACAGCATCTTTCAACTGCGTAAAAAGTTCATCAACATGTAATTTAGAAATCTTTTCGTTCATAAATATCCTTGCGAGCTTTCTTAACGGCGTTAAACCGTGTCGTTAACTTCGGCTTTTCCTATACGCTCAAACAACGCTCTAATGGTTTTCATAATCGCTTTAACTTGTTCTACGCTTTGCTGCTTAGCCTGTAGCTCTAATTCAGCAGCCTGCTCGGTAAATACACCAAAACCGGCTGTGCCGGCCGACCCTTTCAACCAGTGAGCTAGGTCGGCGACTCTAACAAAATCATGTTGTTCTACAGCGGCATCCATAGCGTGCAGTTGCGCCTCTAAACGCATAACAAATCTCTCTATAATGGGTCGCAGCTTTGGGTTGCCTATCAGCGATGATGTTACCTCCCCAACGGGCTGATGGTTTGAGCTAGTAACGTGTGACGCGGGCGCGGCTTGACGCGGCACTACTGCTGGCTCCGTATCGCTTATCCCTGCCTGCACCCGCTGGGTTAGCTTTTTAATACGCGCTAGGGTTGCCTCTAGCCCAGCGTTATCCTGTTGCTTTGCAAAATCCTCTAGCGCCTTACCGGGCTCATTAAATTGATGGAAGCCCACTGACCCCGCCGAGCCCTTTAACCAATGGCCTAAGTCCTGCAAAGTTTTATACTCATTTTTCTGCACTGCAGTTTCTATAGTATTGAGCTGTTGCTGCAAGCGCTGCACAAATTTATTGACAATAGTTTGATACTTTTTATTAGCCCATAAGCTGCTCACTATGGGGCTGTCATCGGTAGCAATTGATTCTACATCACTGTTTTCTGTCGCTAGTGTAGGAATCGTGACATCACTATCGTTATCGTCCTGCCACTGGCCGCCCAATTCTGCGGCCACCAGCTCTAACAATTTTTCTATATTGATAGGTTTAGTCATATAGCCTGAATAGCCGGCCTGTAGGCATTTTTCCCTTGCACCTTTCATGGCGTCAGCGGTCAATGCAACAACAGGTATTTGCAAGCCTTGCTGGCGCATTGTAGCCACCGCGGTAAAACCATCCATAACCGGCATTTGCACATCCATTAACACCAAATCATAGTGCTGTTCATCCAATGCCTCTAGCGCTTGCAGGCCATTGTCTGCGGTATCAATAGCCAAGCCCACTTCGGTAAGCACTACGCTTAACAACTCGCGGTTTTCAACGCCATCATCAACCACTAAAATTTTGGCGGGTTTAAACAACCAGCGACCGTGGTTATGGGTTTCTTCCAGTTTATTCGCCGTGGTCATTTGCTCAGGGCTTAACAGGCTTACCCCGCTAACATCGCCCGCGGTGATGCGCGTTTTAAAACAACTGCCCGCACCTTGCTCGCTGCTAACCACAATGTCACCACCCAAAGCTTCGGCAAAGCGTTTACTGATGGTTAGCCCTAAGCCGGTGCCACCAAAGCGACGGGTAATAGAACTGTCGGCCTGCACAAAGGGCGAGAATACAGCGCTGGCCTGTTGCTCGGTCATGCCTATACCGGTATCCAACACATCAATTTCTATAATAGAATCTTTGCCGCCGCTAACTAAGCGCGTGACCACTTTCACGCCACCCTGCTCGGTAAACTTAATAGCATTGCCGATAAGGTTGGTAAGAATTTGTCGCAAGCGTCCAGGGTCCGAATGTATAGTCGCGGGAAAATCACCTTCCGGGATAAATTCCAAGCTCAGGTTTTTTTCTTGCGCTTTTACCCGCATAACCTGTATCACATCATGAATAATGCTATGCAGCGAACACGGTAAGGTTTCCACCTCCACCTGCCCGGCTTCTACTTTAGATAAATCGAGTATGTCGTTAATTAACTCCAGCAGGTGCTGGCTGCTGTTGGCGATAGTGTTGAGGTATTGCAGGCTATCACCCTGCACTTTATCGCTGTTGCGGTTGCTGTAAGCGCGTTTTAGCACTTCGGTGAAGCCCATAATGGCATTCATGGGGGTACGGATTTCATGGCTCATATTGGCCAAAAAGTCACTCTTAGCTTGGTTGGCTTGTTCAGCTTCCAGCTTTGATATCCGCAACTGCTGCTCTTTTTCTTCTAACTCAGTAATATCATCAAAGCTAATTAACACACCGCCGGCTTTATCATCATTACCTAATACCGGTGAACAATTCGTTAAAAAGGTACGGTTACTGTTGTCGGGTAAGCGCAACTTAATGGTGCGGCCCTTTTGTGCGAGGCTGTCGTTTAAAGCCTCGGTCCAGGGATAATTAGCTTGGATTAGGGGCTGATCTTCACCATCAAACCACTCAAATCGCGACACCTTTCTGCCAAACAATTGTTCGCGCGTGAGTTGCACCAAGGTTGAGAATGCCTCATTCGCCAAGACTATATTTTGTTTGGCGTCTAGCACCAACAAACCTTCAGCCATGGTATCTAAAGCTGAACGCACCCTCTCTGGCACCGCCTGTGATGGATCTAAATCTTTAAGCATTTTTCGTAAATAAAGAAAAAACAACAACAAACAAGTAAACGATAAAAACGCAATCAGTAAAAAAATGGGTTCAAGCATAAAACCCAAATAACCTTGCGGCCGTAGAGGCTCAAAACGTAACTCTATTTGCCCCCATTGACTTTCACCTTCCCATATAGGCACCACCAGCTGACTATTATTGTCGCCATCTACCAACCAGTTAGCTTCATGATCACCTACCATCATTATGGCTTTGGCCTCACCTCTGCGTATAGCCGCCGATAATATTTCAGGGTTACGGCTTAGCACTAAGCGTAGGTTGGCCTCCATGCGGCCTAGATCAGAACGGGTAATAAATATGGAAGCATTAGAGACTATCGCTTCCGCCACGGCCACGCGGCCATCTATTATGGCTTGATCGCGGTTAGGGATTAAACCAAAAAACGCCGCCACTAATAGCAAGGTAATTAATATACTGCACTGCCCCATTGCCAGGCGTAAGGTAGTGCCATTACTTTTAAAAAATTGTTTCAAAACCTGCATGCTTAATGACTCAACTTATTATTGTTATCGGTTTGCTGTTCAGGCAGATCATTGGCGGCATTACTTTTATTGGCCACTATAGACTCTAGTGATTCATCATCTCCGCCCGCCAAGCCGCTATTGCCCTGCGACAATATGGGCAGGGGATCAATAAAACGCCATGCGGGTAAGGCGCTTAAAGCACTGCTTAATAACACGCCACTGCGTACCAGCCACACCACATAACCCACGGACAAACCTGCCGTAGCGGTAACTGTGCCACCCAATATGGATTGGCTGCGCTCAGCCTTGCCAATAAAATTTTTCCTCATGCTATCTAAGCTGTCCGATAAATTTTGCGATCTCACCAACACCAAAGGATCAATAAGAGAAGAAAAACCAGTATTAACGCTGCCCGACACACTGGCTTCTACCGCCGTGGCTAAGGCAGAATCTTTATTCAGCAAGCGTACGTTAATACCGCTGCCATTGTTGTTAGCGGATGCATTGTCACCATTAGCAAATTCATTAGCAAAGCCGGTTAAGCCCTCTAAATCGACACCCTGCAAATTACCAAAGGCTGGACTCTGGTTATCGAACGTTTCAGCCTCTGACGCTACATAGGCCGCAGCTTCGCTCTCTTCATCATCTTCTGACTCTTCTGATTCTTCTGCTGTGCTACTATCGTCAGTATCCTCAGTACTTTCTTCTGAGTCTGGGCTTTCAGGCGCTGGTGCCTCTGGCACTACCGGCTCAGTCACAACTACAAACGCAGACTCAACCGCCACCGCTGCACTGGTGCGAGCCTCTACCGAGCCGTGGCTGTCGGTAGCATTTACCCGCACACTGATGTCGCTACTCGCGTCATCACTGCTTAACAAATAGCTACTGCCGGTAGCACCGCTAATGGCCACACCGTCACGCAACCATTGGTAACTAAAACTGGCAAGGCCATCCTCATCCGACAACCCTGAGGTGTTAGCGGTTACCGTGCTGCCCATAAAGGTGCTGCCATCCACAACCACACTGCCGGTTAACGGGTCATTGATATTAGCCACTGCTGCTGTCGCCGTGCTGTTGAGGCTTTCTGCATTGCCGCTGCCGTCGGTATAACTCACCACTACCTGTATCGCTTTATCGACATCGGTATCGCCTAGGATGTAGCTACTACCGGTAGCGCCGCTAATGGCCACGCCATTGCGCTGCCATTGGTAGCTAAAGGTTCCCAAACCATCGTTATCGCTGATAGTGGAGGTGTTAGCTGTGAGTTTTTGGTCTTCCACCGCCGAGCCGGTAATAGTGACACTGCCGGTAGGCACATCATTTACCGCCTGTACCGTCACGGTAGAGCTAATACTCAACGCCACTTCATCATCGCCACCATTAGCCGTGCCGCCGCTATCTTTAAAGCTAATGATGGTCACCACTCGGTTGCTGGTATTAGGTGCTTCACTGTTGTTTTGGTAGCTAATACCCTTAACCAAGTTTTGCGTAGCGGCTGCATTTATGCTGCCGCCACTTAGGGTGATGGTGGCTGTGGTGCCGCTTACCGACACGCTATAGCTCAAACCATTGGTGGCGGTGACGCCGCTGCTGCTATTGGTGAGCGCTATGGCCGTGCCGTCTAGGTTTAGGATTTCATCAGCGCCGTTATTAACATTATTTACCGTTAGGGTGAGTTCGCTAAGGGTTTGTGCAGCCTCTATGGTATCAACCGCCGCTGCGCTAAATAGGTTTTGCGCAGCCCCCCCCTCGGTAAAGGTAGGGTTGCTGGCGGTGGCGGTGAGCGTGGGTTCGTCGTTAACGGCTAGCACGGTTACGGTACTGGCGATGCCTAACGCGGCGGTATCGTCACCACCATTGGCAACGCCGCCACTGTCTTTGAGGTTGGCAAGGGTGACTACCCGGCTGCTGATGCTGGGGTCGTCGCTGTTGTTTTGGTAATTCATACCATCAACCAACGCTTCCATTTGCGCGCCCGTCATGGTGCCTCCCACCAAGCTCACAGTGGCTGTGCTCCCCACTAGGCTCACACTGTAAACCAAACTATTGTTGGCGGTAATACCACCGTTGCCATTGGTTAAGGCAATGGTGGTGCCATCTATATTAAGCACTTCGTTACTACCATCATTAACGTTGGTGACGGTGAGGCTCAGATCCGTAAGTGTTTGACCCAGCTCTATAGTCGAGGCATTAGTACCGCTAAAGAGGCTGGCAGCAGCCCCTCCTTCGATAAACGTAGGATCGGTAGCCGTGGTGCTAAAACCGGGTTCAGTGTTCACCTCTTGCATAGTTACCGTACTACTAAGAGCGAGTGCTGCGGTATTATCGCCGCTATTGGCTGTGCCGCCGTTGTCTTTCAGGCTGGTAATAGTGATGACCCGATCGCTGGTGCTAGGGACAACACTGTCGTTCCGGTAGCTCAGGTTATCCACCAGTGTTTGCGTTTCTGCTTCACTTAGGCTGCCACTCAAACTAATCGTCGCCGTGCCGCTCACCACGCTAACGCTATAGACTAGGCCATTGTTAGCAGTGAACCCCGGGAGAATGGTGTTAATCAGCCATATGGTGCTGCCATCGATGTTGAGTTTTTCATTACTACCATCATTGACGTTGGTAACGGTTAAGGTCATCGCGGTAAAGGTTTGGCCACTTTCTATGGTACTGGCACTGGCACCACTAAACAGGCCTTGGGCTACCCCCGTTTCGGTAAAGGTGGGGTTGCTGGCGGTGGCGGTTAAGGTAGGTTCATCGTTAACACCGACCAGGGTAATGGTGCTGGCTATGCTTAACTCGGCAGTATCGTCGCCGCTACTGGCTGTGCCGCCGCTGTCTTGCAAGCTGGTAATGGTAACAACGCGATTGCTAGTATTGGGGTCATCGCTGTCGTTTTGGTAGCTAATGTTGTCGACTAAGGTTTGGGTATCAGCGGCACTTAAACTGCCACCAGTAATTGTCACCGTTGCCGTAGAACCCACTACGCTGACGCTGTAGGTCAAGCTATTGGTGGCGGTGATACCGCCGTTGCCATTGGTGAGTTCAATAGCAGTGCCATCAAGGTTGAGTTTTTCATCGCTACCGTCATTAACATTGGTAACGGTCAGTCCCATGCCGATAAATGTTTGACTGCCTTCGATGGTGTCAGCACTGGCGCCACTAAATAAACTTGCTGCTGCCCCGCCCTCGGTGAAGCTTGGGTCATTACCGGTGGCGGTTAAGGTTGGCTCGGCATTAGGTGCACTCACCAGCGTTAGGCCGCTTATATGCACACCGCCGCTGTCTAGCCTGACATTATCGTCGCCATCAAATAACAATGTAGCATTACCCTCAGCAGTAAACCCTGGCCCCTCTAAGCTAGTTTTACTGATATCGAGAACAAATACATCATATTCAGTTGCGGCTAAATTGTTATCGCCTACATCCTCACTACCCCAGATACTCACCAGAATATTGCCAGAAGTTAACGGGGCACCCGCAATCGTGGTATCAGTTTCGATAAGCTCCAAACCAGAAATACTCTCTGAAATACCAATGTCAGCGCCGCTGATTAGCACGGTTTTAGTGCCAGAGGTGGTACCGGCCCCTACCTCGTCGGCGCTAAATGTCAAAATATCCTCGTGATTAAAACCGCCACCATTTTTTTGGGTAAATAAGAAAGTACCCGCATTGAGGGTGGTACCCCCCACGTCCGTTTGTTGCTCAACTAAAGTAATAGCTCTTACTTCATCACCCGAAGTACCTAGCCCCTGAAGTAACATATAAAAACTACCTGAGCTGTAGTCATTGGCAGTGTCGGGCCTAAAGACAAATACATCCTCTTTACCCACTACGAGAGTATTAGTACTTTTAAGGGTTTCGGCGTCGTTAACCGACACCAGCACATCACCTGGCTGTAAATCGAAGGTGTCGTTAGTGCCTACGGTAATATTGGTAGACACGTAATGCATAGAACGAATGTTTACATCATCATTGCCACCCACGCTAACGGGGTTAAAATCATCGAAATCGACAATAGCAGTAAAGGTACCATCAGTAGTACCGGTAGCAGGTACAGGTGTAGTCTCAAATCGTAAGTTAGGGTCGGCAACCTCTAATAACTCACCTGCACTCCAGTTAGCGAGGCCTGGTGAGCTAGCGCCAGACACATCGCCTATCGTGGTTAACCACAGCGCATCCACCGTTCCCGGTGGGCCAAGAGTAGAATTCCAGCTTGCCTGCGCCGATAAATTAATCGCGATAGCCGTATCGATTTGCCCGGTATGATGCTCTAGCTGCCAATCGCCACCTAATGCTGCCGCACCGGTTAAATCGTCACTGGCGGCTATATCCGCACCGGTGATGCTGGCTAGGCTGGTTAATAAGTCACGGCCGGCTTCACCAGCGGCCAATTCACAACCGTAAATTAATAGGTCGGCTTCGCTATCTAAAAATTCGCGCCACTGGCTAAGCGATTGTTGATAGTCGTTTAGGGTGTTGCTGCTTAGCCACTCGTCACCTAAGGCAAAGCCGCTGTCATTACCGTGGCTGACGATGTGTATGGCATCAACCTCACCTAACGCTTGCAAGGTATGGGTAATGTCAGCCAAGGCATCGTCACCGGGCTGCCATTCTATGATGGTGTAGTGGGTTTGCTCGTCGTTGTTGGGTATACCCGCTAGCAGCGTTTGGTAATCCTCTACGCTGGTATCAACAAAAATAATTTCTTGGCGGATGTTGTCATCGGCTGCAGGCAGTAGTGCAGCCAAGTCGTCCATTAATGCCGTGCTGCCATCCGCTGCTGAATCGGTGCTGTGGAAAGTGGTGGCTTGTGGGCCGTTCAAGCTGTCTTGATAGGACAATTGCCCTAGGCTGCTGAGGTTAATCGCATCAGGGCTGGCGGCGGTTATTATGGGCGTGTTTTGAGCGCTGGTGGCTATGGCTTGTAGCAGTTGTTCGGCGGCCGCTTGATCATCAAGTAGCAGTGGGTCGTCTATTTGCCCTAATAAGCCGGTGGGATCGGCGGCCCCTAGCGGGTCGGCAGACATGAGTAACCTAGGCTCCAGTGATTCTAGGTTATACATCGCTAGGGGGAGTTTTTCGGCCGCTTTGCGGCGAAAAATCATACTAAGGGGCTTCATGGTTTGCACTCCAAGCTAGCGATTTATGCATCAGTAATAACATATCGATACCTTGGGCTATATAAGCACTTAACACGCCGACTTATTGGGGCACGGCTATGACTGATGATGCGCTCTGCTGCTGGGCACTGCTAGCAACTGCGCCTGATTCGGTGAACTTCATCGAACATTTTAAGCCCGCGGGTAACTGATAATCAGGGTTGGGTAAATTAAGCCTTACCGCAAAGGTGCCGCTGGCAGCATCACCCACTTTATCGACTACCGTTACCACCGCTACTCTGGGTTGTTGCACGTTGGTTTCTGGATGTACCTGTGCCGTCATACCGGCACGAATGCGGCCGTAAAATTCTATAGGCACTATGGCCTCAACATACAGTGGGTCTAGTTGGGCTATACGCATAATGGGCTGGTCTTCTACATATTCACCAGCCTCTTTAAATACCTGCAGTACATAGCCGTCTATAGGCGTGCGTATAGTTTTTTGTTTGAGCTGTTCCTGCGCACGGCGCAACTCCAATTGGCGTATATTTTTTAAATCCAGAGATTGCTGTAAGCGCCAGGTGGATAAATTGTATTCGCGCTCAGCCTGATCTTTGGTATCAAAGGACACGCTTTTCTTTTCGTAGAGCACGTCTATACGCTCTTTGCGGCGCTGATCAAACGCTTTATTAACCTTACTCACTTCAACTTCGGACTGTATATCCGCCCTGGCCTTGGCCAACACCACTGAAGATTTTTCCACCCCAGCCTCTAGGCTTGCCGCCACTTGGCCTTGAGCAATGAAATCGCTTTTTTCTACATAGATTTTATCCAGCACCCCAGCCACAGAACTAGACAGGTCCACCGTTTGATAGGGGCTGATTACGCAGTCTAAGGGGGGCAGCGGTTTATCTTCAGCCCAGCTTAAGGGCGAGTTGATCGCCAATAATACACACAGCATAAATGGACGGTTTAACGGTTTTTTTATTATCGATTGTTTGTGGCAATACACGTAGCGGCTCTCATATGAACTAAACAATTCCTAAAGCATAACAGTTAAGTGCTAATTTAAAAGCGGCCAAGCTGAAAAAAGCATAATATTCAATAAGTTGGCTATATTTGGAAGCGAGTCATCAAAAACTGCTGCAACCATGCTAAACCTTGCTGGGCCAATGGCCGGCGGGTATGGATAAAGCGCACACTCAAACGGTGTGGCAACGCCGCCTCTGGCGACAGCGCGGGCAAGATAATTTCAAACTGAAACAAACTATCTAATGCCGCCAAACCCTCATCATCCCTAGCGTCTACGGCTATATTGCCACCACCCTGAGTACCCAGGGAACGACTGGGCAAGCGCATGGACGCCTGCGGCACTTCACGCACGATGCTGGCCTGCCAGGTTTGCTGGGGCCGGTTATGAATTTTTACCTGTACCGCCTGAGTATGGCGCCTCACCTTATCAACATCGGCTTGGCTTACCACCACCCGCGCCGTCAGGTACTGCTTGTCTATCACATAGGCCAAGATATCGCCCTGTTTAATATAGCGGCCAGGCATATCGTTGGCCGCCACCATGGATAACACCCCCGCAACCGGGCTGAGTAATTTCAGCGAGCCCAACTGCTGCTGCACATCGGCCAAGCCCTGTGCGTTAAGACGCAGGTCGGCAGCGTATTTTTGCGCCTCGGCAGGGTCACGCACTAGCGCCTGCTGATAGCGCGCTGCCAGCTCATCGCCGTAGGCCTGCAAGCGCTGGCTACGCTGCGCTAGGGTATAGTTAGTGAGACTGAATAAGGACTGGCCCACCTGCACGTCATCGCCATCGCTGGCCTGTACTGACACTATAAAACCATCGGCACCGGCACGAACTATGGACTGCTCCGGCAGGCTTACCACCCCCTGGGCATAGCTGCTATCGCTCACCGGCACCACAAATAGCATCAGCAACAAGGCCAGCGCCAAGCCGCCGGTCACCGCCAATAAACGCTTTTGCAACTGCGCCTGTTGCGCCTGCTGCCACAGCGAGCGGGCAATTTTAATGGAGGGTAGCAGCCACTGGTTGGCCAGCGCCCACAGCGCCAAGATCACCCCGATAAAGAAAAATTGGCTGGCCACGTATAGCGCTATCACCAGACTAATAAACAAACGATAAATACCCGCCGCCACACCATAGCCCAGCAACCACCCGCGCTCACCCTCAGCCCTTACTGGCGACGCCGCTTGAGTAAAACCATAGAGATAACGCTTGCACAGGTAGCCTAGGTATTGGCTGGAGCGGCTGCCCAGATTGGGAATTTCCAGCATATCCATCAAGATGTAATAGCCATCAAAACGTAGCAGCGGGTTGCCATTAAACAACAGCGTGGAGACGCTACCAATCACCGCAACATTAAAGCAAAAATCTTTTAATAAACCCGTATCCAGCTGCGACCACAACAAGAAAGCCACAGCGGCCAACCACAGCTCCGCCATAATGCCAGCGCTGGCCACCAAAATGCGGCGGCGCTTACTGTAAAAGCCATTGCTGGCGGTGGCGTCCACATAGGGCAGCGGTATAAATACAATAAACATCAGCCCCATTTCATGCACCTCGCCGCCCCATACCTTGGTGGCAAAACCGTGAGCTAGCTCATGCAGCGCTTTAATTAGGGGATAGGCCAGGCCCAACAGTAAAATATTGACCGGGTCGGCAAAACGGGTGGCTAAGTGTTGGCTAATGTCGGCGCTGTGCTGTCCCACTAGCAACAGTGCCGACAGCACCACCAGCAACCACAGCATAAAACCCGCCGGGCTAAAAATCGGCTGCACCCAAGGTAGTAAGCGGCTGAGCAAACGGTCGGGGTCTATCAGCGCAACACGCTGCATCAAGGGCTGACGCAGGCGCTGCCAAACACTGCTTTTAGGTAGCGACTGTTGCGCCGCACCCACCGCAGCGGCGGGCATATCGCCCTGTAGCAAGCGGGCGTTGTGCAGCTTGCCTAGCAGCACGGCGACTTCGTAATAGCTGGGCGCCACGCCTGTTTGCGCTAGCTGAGCATAGGCCTCGGCCACGGTATGTCGGCCATCCAACAAGCTGAGCAACTGAAAGGCCGCGGCGGGCAGGCGAAAATAATTACCCGCTAACTCATCGGCTAACACATACCAAGGCTGGCCTCGATAATGGTGCAGATAAAACGCTAAATGCGGCCGCAGCTGGAGCTTTAATACAGCTAGCTGCGCCCAACTGGCGGGGTCCATACTTTCATCAGCACCTATGCCGACACCGGGGCTGGGGTTGGGACTGGCCGAATCTATATCTGCATCTACGCCGGGCGAACTCATGGCAGCCAGGCCCATAATTTAAGGCTTAGCCAATCCACAAAGCTGTGGCTAAGCATCCAACTATAGCGGCGCTCACCCACGTCCACCTTGGCTAGGCCCTGCATACCGGGGCGTAAAAATAAGGCGTTTTCTAATAAGCGTGCTTCGGTGCGGTAGCTAATGCGCGCGCCATCGCGCTCGAACACAGTGGCAACATCGCTCACTTCAAACTCAATAGCGGTATCAGGGTAGGCGTTGAGAAATAAACGGCCGTGCTGACCGGCTTTTACATGGGGCACATCGCGCTCGTCTATATTGAGCACTAAGCGGTATTCGTTGAGCGGCGCAATTTCAAACAACACCTGGCCCTTGCTCACCGGTGCGCCCAGTGAACGGCTTAAATCGCCCTCTATAATCACGCCATCAAAAGGTACGGTAAGCTGAGTGCGCTTGAGCTGTTCTTGTAGCAATTGCAGCTCGGCCGCCGCTTGTGCCATTTGTGCATGAACGATTTGCGATTGCGCTAGGTTTCTATCGGCCAGCTCTTTGCGGTATTGCTGCTGGTATTCATCGTGCTGATTTTGCAGGCGTCGGTATTCCAGTTTCAGCTCGGTATCATCTAGCTCGGCGATCACCTGCCCTAAGCTTACCGACTCGCCGGCTCTGGCATGCGCCTGTGATACATAACCATCTATAGGCGCCACCACCGCTCGTTGAATCACGCCTTCTAATTTAGCCGCTGCCGCCACCCGGTAAGTACCCGAACCCATTAGCAACAAGCCCAAGCACACCGCCACCGCCACCAACAGGTATTTGCCGCGACCACCGTGGCTAGTCACTGCCGCCGCCCAGCCCTGCCGCAAGCTATCGCGGCCGCGCTGTAGTAGCGAGCGCTCACTTAGCCGCTTAGCCTCAAATAATGCGCCCAAAAAGCCACTAAGCGTTGCCAAACGCTGCTCTTCCTCGGCATTAAAGGGCTGGTCTCGTTGCAGCGATAACACCCCCAACTGCTGATCTTGCCGACACATAGGCAGGCTATAAATCGGGGTTTTATGTAACTCGGCATAATGTTGATGAGCAGGGCAGGCGATGGTTTGTGCAGCCGCTAAAGTGTGCGGCGCCTGTAGCGCGTGGCCGTGCTGTAGGCACTCGGCCATTAGCTCTTCGACACTGCGGGCCATATTGGTTTTGACGTTAAAAGCAGTATTATGGGCCAGCCCCTGCAGCACCACATCCTCACCTGACTTTAGGCCTATAGCGACTTGTTGGCAGCCAAACAATTGCGCTAAGCAGGTAGCGGCAGCTTCTATTGAAGTTTTGAGTAGCGGCTCGCTGCAGGCTGCAGCCAGTACGCTGTAATCTTGTTCGGGCACCTCAACATCACCACTAGCCGTGCTAGCTGGCTGTTGCGCCAATAACTGCAGCCATGACTCGCCCCAAGCCAATAGCTGTAGCAGTAGCTTTTGCTGCTCATGCTGGGCGGGTAACTCCACCACAATAACGGCCGCTTGCGGGGTAGCTAGCGTTTGCGCTAACAACATCATGCTGCGGCCGCTAGCATCTTCGGCCACGCTGACTACCGGTGCCCGCCGACTAGCGGCCAAAGTAGCGGTGTCTAATAAGTCGCTGGTCGCTATAGTTTGCTGGGGCCAGCTAGCCATTAATTGTAGCGACTGACCGGGCTCAGCCGCTAACGCCACAATGGCGCGCTGCACATTGGGCAGCATACGGCACTGCAAATCTAACCAGGCGAGATAATCCATTGTGTGTTTTATTGTTCCTAGTAAAAATAACCAATCGTGTTATGGGCAGCCGTGGCGACCACCCCTGCTTATTATTATGCGCCGCTGTAGGCCACCCCTAAGCCACCCAAGCCACAATAGCCATTGGGGTTTTTATCCAAGTATTGCTGGTGATAGTCCTCAGCATAATAAAATGGTGGCATTAATAAAATTTCGGTGGTGATAGCAGGTAGACCCCGCGCATCCAACTGTTTTTGGTAACACTGCTGGGAAGCTTCGGCCTGCGCTAGCGCGCTGTCATTATTAACATAGATGGCCGAGCGATACTGCGAGCCGGTATCGTTGCCTTGGCGCATACCTTGAGTGGGGTTATGGCTTTGCCAAAAACAGCTTAACAGGCTCTCAAAGCTTCTTTGCTGGGGATCGTATACCACCAACACCACTTCGGCATGGCCGGTTAAGCCACTGCAAACATCATTATAACTGGGGTTTTCGCCAGTGCCGCCAGCATAGCCCACGGCGGTGGTGTACACCCCCGGCAATTGCCAAAACTTGCGCTCAGCCCCCCAAAAACACCCCATGCCAAACAGCACTTGTTCACAGTGCGGTGGAAATGGCGGCTGCATATTACTAGCTAACACCGTATGTGTAGGCATGGCGCTCTCCTCTTAATAATTCTGTTAAAACTGAACAAGCTTGGAACTTTTGTCATCAAACTGACATCTATAACAAGCATTATGACTCACGAAACGATAAATAAGGAGAATAAGAGAGCGATACTATGAGAGCAATCGATAAAAACAAAGACACCGTCTTAGAGATAAATAACCTCAGCAGCCGTAAATTATGGGAGCTGTTAAACCACAACAACAATCTTAGCTATAACGACAAGGCACAGCTTAAAATTACCCTGCGTACACGCCGGCACTATGAACAGGAGCTAGACCAGCTACAACCAAAGCAAGGCTCACTGCATTGAGGCATGATTAGGCACTATTTAAGCACTATGCAGCCCCAGCCATAAGCTATAGAATCCTGCGCTTATCCGTAGATAAAATAAGGTTAAGCGTCGCATGATACGTCTCATCCTCATTATTGCCATTGTTGTGGCGATAGTGATAGTACTTAAGCAAGTTAAAAACACCCCGCCCGCCCAGCGTAAAAAACTTTATCTCAAGCTAACCATAGGCTTAAGCGCTGCGGTGGTGGTTTTGCTAGCCTTAACCGGGCGCATACATTGGATAGGCGGCCTCATTGCCGCCTCTGTGCCGCTGTTGCGGTCAGCCCTGCCCCATGTGTTACAGTATCTGCCTTTTTTGCGAAAGTATTTTAGCCAACAAACGCACAACGATCAGCAAGCCCCACCGGCCAGTACAGTAGACCTTAGCGTGGAGCAGGCCTACCAAATCTTGGGTTTAACCGCCGACGCCGACACAGACGCGGTAATCGCCGCCCATCGCAAACTAATACAAAAAATGCACCCCGACCGTGGCGGTAATGATTACCTAGCCGCACAAATCAACCAAGCCAAAGATATTTTGCTTAAACATCTAGCTTAAAACCGTGCCTTAAAATCTTGCCTTAAAAACATGGTTCGCAAGGATAAATCGCGCTAAAATATCGCCCTCTAGCAACAGCCATACCGCAATAAACAAATAGTAGTGAGTAGTGACCGCATGAGTGAAGTTTACGTAGTGACCAACCAAGACGGTTATTTCGCCAGCAAACAAAAAGTGTGGTTAGATGGCCGCGACCCCAAGCAATTATTTCGCAGCCCTCACAAAGACGAAGCCATCAATCTGGTATTTGAACTCAGCTCCAAAGACATACACGTACGCGCCAGCACTTTATTGGTAGAGCTAAACGACAAAGGCCTGCCCACAGTAGAAGTAACAGTACCGCTAGAAGTAGCCAGCCCACAAAGCGAACTGCTAGAAACAGAACAAGAATCTGAACAAGAACAGCCTCAAGAACTAGACAGCACTACAGATCCAAAATCTGACGCCGAACCAGAACAAACCCCAGAACAACCCAAAGAACTCACCGCCTCAGAGCGGCTATCAAGAATGGCGGCAAGACTGCGCGAACAAGAGAAAGTTTGAAACAGCCCTACGGGCAGCTACAAGAGGCAAGCTGCAAGCCATAGTGCTCGAGACAGCTAGTCTCTAGTCTCTAGTCTCTAGTCTCTAGTCTCTAGTCTCTAGTCTCTAGTCTCTAGTCTCTAGTCTCTAGTCTTAAAAAATTTTTGCTGGCGACTAGAGGCTAGTCAACTAGCGACTCCCCTTTTCAAATACTTTTCAACAACCGCCACCAAGTCATCCCACTCTATGGGCTTGGTAACATAGTCATTCATCCCTGACACTTTAGCGTCGGCCGCATCATGTGCCATGGCATTCGCTGATAAACCACAGATCACTAAATCATCATAACCCGCCTCTCGTATGCGTTTGGTGGCAGTGTGGCCATCCATTACCGGCATTTGTATATCCATAAAAACTAAATCATAGCTTGTACCATTAGTCACTCTCTCAACAGCTACCTCACCATTTTCGACTATCTCAAAACTCAAGCCCATGTCAGTCAACATATCACCCACAACCATTTGGTTAATGCGATTATCCTCAACTACCAAAGCATGGCCCTGGAATAATAAACTACCGCGCGACTCTATAGCATCGCCTTCTTTATGCTGTGCAGCGCCAGAAATCATAGACAGGATGAAACGTGAAAAATCAGCTGGCGAATACGGGTGCGACAATACCGGCAGCTTAAAGTGCTGTTTTAACGCGTGCCTTATAGTGGCTGGCTGCATATCGGTAATAAAGCCTATGGGATAACCCTGATCAAACAACTGTTCAAACAACACGTGATGTTTGTCAACAAAGCTTTGGCTAACTACATCCACTAACACCAAGGTTTTACCGTCGCCTACCGGCAAGGGCAGCTCTGACAACGGCTCTAGGCTAAGCGCTGTTTTTTCCATACGGCTAAATTTAAAATAATTATCCGAAATAAGACCATTATCACCTGCCGGCAAATAATAAGCATGTAACTGCCGCTCATCTAACTCGCTCAATACCGATAGGCTCTCTACCTCTGCTACGCTACAGTTTACCGTAAAGCAACTACCTACCCCTTGCTCCGATTTAACCTTAACTTCTCCACCCATTAACTCTGTCAACTGCTTAACAATAGCCAAACCTAAACCCGTGCCACCAAAACGCCTACTGGTAGAGTCATCGGCTTGGGTAAAAGAATCAAATACCGTTTCCAGTTGCTGCTCACTCATACCCATACCGGTATCGCTTACATCAACCACAAGATATGCCGAGCCATCTACCGGTTTAGGGGAAAAACTGATATCCACAGTCACTTCACCCTGCTCAGTGAACTTAACTGCGTTATTACATAAATTTAATAACACTTGGCTGATACGTAAAGGGTCACCTAGTAGATGCTCAGGCATACTAGTTAACAAATTAACCCGAAAGTTCAACTGTTTTTCTTTGGCTTTAACACGCACAGAAGCAATTAAGTTTTCTATTAAAGTATTTATCGAAAACGCTACCTGCTCTATATCCAGCCTGCCAGCTTCTATTTTTGAAAAATCCAGTATGTCGTTAATAACCCCCATCATAATACGGCCAGAATAGGCGATTTTTTCCAAGTAACTGCGCTGTTTTTTATCAAGATCAGTTCTTAAAGCCAACTGCACCAAGCCGATAATGCCATTCATAGGAGTACGTATTTCATGACTCATATTAGCCAAAAATATACTTTTTGAAGCTGCCGCTAGCTCGGCATTTTCTTTTTCTATAGCCAGCTCTAAGTTCAAGACCTCTTGTTCAAAATGTAACTTTTGCGTTTTCTCTAATAATTCCACCGACTCTTTGTTTTTATCATGAAAAATATTAGCCGCCTTGGCCAAGTCACCTATCTCATCACTGCGTTCTATACAGGGAATCTCCTCAACATCGTCGCCAGTAGAAAGCCTGCGAAAAACATCGGTGATCTTTCTAACAGGTATAATAATTCGCAGTATTAAAAACACAGCCACCATAATGGACAAACCTATAGAAGCCATCACAACCAACCTGGAATTACGTTTTGTTTTAGTGGCATCAGAAATAATTTTGTTGTTATTAATCTGCTGCTTATCCGTAAAACTTTTTGTAATCTCTTTCGTTAAAAACAAAAACTCATTAGCGGAACCAGCCATTACCACATTAACCAAAAATATATACCCTCTGGTCAGATGGGTTAATTGATTAAAATCGTCACTTATGTGACGAAATGTATCGCGCATCGCATCTTTGTTAGGGTAACTATTATTTAAGTACGCCTCCACCGCAGCCATATGACCATTAAATTTTTCTATTAATTGATAGTCGGGGTCTAACATATAACCCAGCATGTAACGCTTAGCAGACATCAATTCATAACGCATTTTATAATTACCCTCATCATCCTGATGCAGGCCTAGCATGCTATCTAAATAGTCAAAACCTTTAATGATTTTATTTTTATATATATCTTCACGCTTAGCTCTACCACTGACAACACTCACAAAATTATCTTGATAATCTTTCAGGTGAGAACGCATGCGTCTAATTAAATCATTGTACCTCTCATCGTTAATGTCCGAGACATTATGCTCAAAGGTACCCAGATCTTTATTAACGCTGTCGATAAGTTCATTAAACCGTGACACAGCTGACTCACTAGCAGTGTCTTTGTAAATTAAAACATTACGCTTTAAATCGACCACATCGCGCTCTAGCCGATTCACCAAGGCAATATTAGCCATAGCTTGCATGGTGAGGCTTTGATTATCAATCAGGGTTTCCTGTGCCGCCTTAGACAATAAAGCTTGCACCAACAAAATGGATATTAAACAGGCAACAACCAATAGTATTTGTATCTGTAATGAGCGAAACATCGTCTTCCCTAAAGTCATGAACTGATAAACTCATACCATTTTTGCAGGCTATAATCGTAATTGGGCATCACCGTATTCCAAACCGCCACATTGCTAAAACGTTTGTCATAGCTGCCCCCTGTGCGCACCTCGCCTTGCTGCACAGATACTTTGCCGTCAGTGCCTCGCAAATCCTCAGCAGCCGCTTTACCCTGATACCAATAATCCCATTCCGCCGTACTTAATTGTGATTTAGAGCGTTGCGGATTAGAAATATAATACCCCTGGCGCGCAATAAAAGCGCCGGGCCAGCCCGACAGCCACCAGTTCATATAGTCATAGGCGGCATCTTTTCTTTTGCCTTCGGTAGCTGCGGATAAACACATCACTCCGTGCCACCCCCTATAACCCTCTTTAGGGGCAGCATAGGTAACGGGAATATTCATCCCATTAAGCGCGGCTACCGCTGGCGAGAACATACTCTCTATAACAACGCGTTTATTGGCCATAAAATCTACCGACTCCGGCACCGAGTTCCAAAAACCACTAAAATGCCCTGTTTTTTTCTTAGCTATCAGCACTTTAAATAAGGCATCCAATTCAACACGGCTTAAGGCACCTATATCATCAAATTGCACCAGGCCTTTGGCTTGTGCCGCCAAAATTAAATCGAACAAGCCTATGGTGGGCTCATTAACTATACCCACCTTACCCGCATAAGCCTCATCCAATAACCAACCCCAACTCTCAGTTTCATAAGGTATACCTTTGGCTACAACATCGGTGTTATAACCAAAGGAATCGACATTATGGACGTAGGGTAAAAAGCTAATATTATCGGTATGCTCTGTACCTAATTGACCATTAGCCTGCACATGCAATATTTTATAAGGCGCATCCCCCGCCCCCAATTTTGCCTGCGGAGTAAGCTTGCCGGTTTTACTAAGATCATTAATTTCATCCCAGTAACGCAGCTGTTTTTTATCGATAGATTGTATAGATCCCGACCGCCACAACACATTAATACTGTTAGACCACTGCTCATACAGATCAAAAGACTGTGGCGCCATAAACGCTTTTTGTAATACGGCAGCGCTGCCTCCTGGCTGAAACTCTATATTAATACCTAAATCTGCCATAGCCTGCTGACGGATTTCTTCCTGCAAGGTGACATGAGTACCCAGTACCCGCAGGGTGGTTTTATTACGGGCAAAAACAAAAGGCGCCTTACCTGCTATGCAGACCGAAGCACCTAAGGCGGCCAATGCTTTTACACTCTTTCTTTTCGGTACATCAATGGGTTTATTGTTATTACCTGTAGACACGCCATACTCCTATAACATAACGGGAGGCGTCCTCCTCCCTATTAGTTCAACTGATGCTAAGTGTAGACCTTGACGGTAAAATGTCTGCTTTATTTCCCTGCATCTATTAAGCTCAGCCAACCGTTAGGCACAAAACCTAACAGCGGATACTACGCTTTACTGCCACGCTAATAGATCACCGCTCAGCTATAGCTGCAGCTATAGCCAAAGTACGTTTGGCCTCATCTACATGTAGATTTTCTATTAAGCGACCATCTAACAGCACTAATGCCTCACCGGCTTGTTCAGCCTGCTGCCAAGCCACTAGCACTTTATGCGCCCACTCTATATCGGTAGCACTGGGGGAAAACATTTGATTGGCATAGGCTATTTGCTTGGGGTGTATCACGCTTTTACCATCAAAGCCTAAATCTCGCCCCTGTTCGCAACTATGCTGATAAGCCTGCTCGTTATTTAAATCCAGTTGCACGCCATCAATAATATCTAGGTTATGCGCTCGCGCTGCCAGCACACACAAATTAAGCGAGGCCACTAAACCTAAGCGATCATCACGATTACGCAGGCGCAACTCTTTTGATAAGTCACTAGTGCCCATCATCAACACGGCAATGCGTGTACTGGCACCACACACCTCTTGAATATTTAACACGCCCCTAGGGGTTTCAGCCATTACCCATAAATACAGGCTACCCGGTGCCTGTGCTTTATCTAAAATAGCCAGCGCCTCTGCCACCTCTGCTGCGGTTTCAACTTTAGGTAGGCAGATGGCATGAGCACCACTGCGGGCCATGGCTTTTAAATCGCCCTCACCCCATTCGGTATCCAGCGCGTTAACTCGCACCACTATTTCACGAGTGCCGTAATCGCCCAGCTGTATCGCTGATGTAATAATTTCTCTGGCTTGCACTTTGGCTGCAGGTGCCACCGCATCTTCCATATCAAAAATAAGACTATCGGCTGCTAGCTGCTGGGCTTTTTGTAAGGCTCTGGGGTGTGAACCGGGCATGTATAAAACGGAACGGCGGGGGCGTATCTGCATGGCTACCTCATACAACTGTCATAGAGCTCGCATTCTAACAGCGCGCCGTCTGTAAGCTCTATAAAGTAGCAACTATATTCATTATTTTTTACTTTATGGCAGGCACTCGCACTTTACGACAATAAGCGCAACACCAGTTGTGAACTGGCATTAGCCTGCGCTTGCAGAGCATTACCGGCGCCTTTGAGTAGTGACTGTTTGACTTGCTCACTGGAGGCTTGGGCATAGTCGGTATCACTAATACGGCTGCGCGCAGCAGCAATATTTTCGGCGCTACTGCGATTATTATTAATTGCCGATTCTATACGGCTACTCACCGCACCTAAATCACCACGAAAGCTATCCACTGCGGCTATGGCCGTATCAACTACCGACAAGGCATTACTGGCACCTGACGCAGTGGAAATATCCACAGCCTGCGTTGTCGCTAGGCTGCTGCTGACATCTTGTAATTGCACAGTCAGCTTCTCGCCGGCTTCACCGCCTACCTGCAAATCTATAGCCGTATTATTGTTAAGCAAATTAACATTATTAAATCTAGTATTATCCAACACGCTGCTAATTTGCTCTTGTAGCTGGCCCACTTCGACCTGCAAGGCATTGCGTTGTGCGCCACCTAAGGTGCCGTTGGCCGCCTGCAGGGATAGCTCCCGGATACGAGTGAGATTTTCGGTAATGGATGATAGGCCACCGTCCGCCACCTGCACTAAAGAAATACCATCACTGGCATTGCGTGCGGCTTGGTCTAATGCGGTTAACTCGCTTAGCAGTTGTTGGGAAATAATTAGGCCCGCGGCATCATCTTTGGCGCTGTTAATTTTTTTGCCCGAACTTAAGGGTTGTAAGCCCTCACTCTCTTTCTTTGCAGTTTTCTGCAAATTATTGAGTAAGCTCTCGTTGTTGGTGGTTTCACCTATAGTCAAACCCATATGGTCACCTATTAATATACTATTTACGTCACCCTAGCCTAGCAGCTATAGGCCTAAGCGCTAGGTCTAGCTTTATCTGAAGCAGCCTGAGGCTATAACTATGTAGCATATAGCCGCTACCCCCATAAACCTACTCAATAGCCCTGCTAACTGGGTATAAAAACCTGTTATATTTGCAAGCTTTAACAAACAAACTGAGTAACACACAATGTCAGAACAAGATAAGAAAAACGGCCTGAAAGTAAGAACTGAAGTGATGGGTGAGGCCTTTGTGCAGCGCGCCATAGACAATACCAGCGAACTGACTGCACCCTTGCAAGACTGGATTAACGAGCATGCCTGGGGCTCCACTTGGCAGCGCGACACCCTGCCCCGCCAAACCCGCTCGCTAATCACCATCGCCATGCTAGCGGCACTTAAAACCCCTACCGAATTAAAAGGCCACGTGCGCGGCGCGCTCAATAACGGCTGTAGCGTGGCAGAAATACAAGAAGTGCTACTGCACTCTATAGTTTATTGTGGCGCCCCCGCCGCCCAAGAAGCCTTTCGAGCGGCGCAAGAAGTTATTAGCGAGTGGCAGCAAACCAACCCCAATTAACTTATAAGTAAATTTTTAAAAATATACAAACTTCCAAAGCAAACCAAATAACAGGTGACGAAAAATCTTACAACACAGCGCAATTAGTTGGTATATTTAACAGTAACATACTGTTAAATAATAACTTAATAACTTGGCACAGATAATGCTACATCTAAATCATAGTAAAACAACACTGGTCAATTTCCAGTACGAAGATAATGATTAAGGTGCCATCCATGTTAAAAGCTCTTGCCCTGACTATTGTAACCGGCCTAGTGTCGCTACCAGCCTCTGCCTCGTTAATATTAGAGTCCTACAGCTCAGGCTCAGCCAACCCCAATACTATTGGCGGCTACGCTATGACGGACTTTAACCTCATCGCAGGCAATACCGGCGACGCCATCTCTAGCATCAGCTCACCGATTAGCGGCAGCGTTGGCCTCAGCGATCAATATGGCAACCCTGTTAGCCTAGGTTTTGCCGATAGTACAACGTGGTGGGTAAACGGCGAAGCCAACGACAGCAACATTTTCACAACAGGCACTAACACCATCACTATCGTATTACCCGAAAACACCTTAGCTTTTGCCTTTAACGTAGGTGCTAACCAAAATGCACAAGGCTGGATAGATACTTTTGAAACCAATGGCAGCGGTTTGAGTGGTAACAGCAGACACTACTTTAGCCCCAGCGCCAGCAACACCCCAGGCTTTGGTGTTTATGCCGACAGCAGCCAAGAGTGCTCTTACCTATCATCCATCGTAATTGACCCCACATTTATTTGGGGCGCAGGTAACTTCTCTATTAACCAAGGCTCTTGTAATACCGCCGTGCCTGAGCCCTCACCTATCATACTGCTAGGTTTAGGTTTAGTTGGCTTAGTAATTATTCGTAGAAAAAACAGCTAACAGCAAACCGTATTCGCAAAGGCTCTAGCTGTTATGGCTAGGGCCTTTTTTGTTTTTAGCTGCCCCCCCTAGCCGTTTGCGCTGCGCAGCGTTACTATCGCTACACAGATTTAACACCCCTAATAATGATTCCTAATAGCGAGTTACTACTATGCACCCACTCTTTTCCCTACAAGGCCAAGTCGCCTTCATTACCGGCGCAGGCAGTGATACGGGTATAGGCTTTGCCGCGGCAAAAATTTTAGCGGAGCTAGGCGCAGAGATTGCCATTACCGCTACCTCTGAACGCATACACCAGCGCGCCAAAGATCTGGCCAGCATTAGCCCAAAAGTAAAAAGTTATATTTGTGATTTAACCGACCGCCCTGCCACCCGCGAATTAATTAAAACCATAGAGCAGGACTTTGGCAAAATTGATGTATTAGTCAATAACGCCGGCATGACTATGGTGGGCTCGGAAGAGGTGTATGGTTTGTTTCATTTAAGCAGTGACGAAGAGTGGGACACGGGCATAGAACGCAACCTCACCACCTGCTACAACGTCACCCGCGCGGTATTACCCGGCATGGTGGATAGACAGTACGGCCGCATAGTCAATGTTTCATCGGTAACCGGGCCACTGGTGAGCAACGTAGGCGAGGCGGCTTACAGCGCCGCCAAGGCAGCTATGATAGGCATGAGCCGCAGCATAGCCCTAGATGTTGCCAAGCATCACATCACGATTAATAACGTTGCCCCGGGCTGGGTAGCTACCGCCTCACAAACCGAAGAAGAAGCCATAGCCTCAAAATACACCCCGGTAGGGCGCGGCGGCAGCGCCATGGAAATGGCCACCATGATTGCCTATTTGGCGTCACCAGGTGCAAGCTATGTAACAGGGCAAATGATGGTCGTGGATGGCGGTAATTGCCTGCAGGAAAGCAAAGGGCCATAACAAACCAGCATCACTCCTTTCAAAAAAACAGGGTGTCAATCTAGCTCATTAGAACACCCGGCAAGGGTATCTATACTGAATGCCACTCATAGGGTGCTAGGCATTATTATGGATACCAGCACCGACCCTCATATTAGAGAAATATTTACAGTAATGAGCTGAAAACCACCAGTTTATATAGGGTTTTCATTTACACGGACTAGATTTAAATTTACGTGATATTAAGCTAGCAAACACTACGCTAATAAAAGCCTATTTAAACCTGTAAGCAACTTACTTATAAGAAAGTTATCATCCCCCGCTGATAAACCTATGCGCTTAGCCCAAGGGGGGGGGTTATAGCCAAACTGGCCGCGGCCTTGGTTAAATATACAATAAGCCTTTACTGTCATTTTTTAAAAACTAGCTGTACCGCAAAGTTTTACAATCCTTTACAAGCCCATGTTTACTTAATTTATCGCTTTATCCATACTGCAAGTCTAAACTCCACCACACTAATCATAGGTATTATCATGAACGCAGCAATTATAAAGGCTCCCATTATCGCCCTAGCGCTGTTAAGCGCATCCGCGTGCACAACATTTGATCCTTATACCGGCGAACAAAAAACCTCTAACACCGCAAAAGGTGCAGGTATAGGTGCAGGCCTTGCGGCAGTAGTCGCCTATGCTGCCAACAAAGATGAAGATGATGCCAGAAAGAGAAACCAACGCATATTAAGAGCTGCTACTGGCGGCGCAGCCATAGGCGGCGGTATCGGCTACTACATGGATACCCAAGAAGCCAAATTACGTAAACAACTGCGCGACAGTGGCGTGAGCATAGAAAGAGAGGGCAATAATATTAATTTAATTATGCCTGGCAACATCACTTTTCAAACAGGCAAGTTCACCTTAAACCCTAACTTTCACTCGGTATTGGATTCTGTTGCCTTAGTATTGAAAGAATACGACCAAACATTAGTTATCGTGTCTGGCCATACCGATAACACCGGCTCGGCAACTACCAACCAAACCTTATCAGAGCAACGCGCCGCATCAGTCTCCACTCATTTGAGATCGAAAGGCGTACTTAACGATAGGATAGAAAATATAGGTTTTGGCTTTAGCCAGCCCATCGCTAGCAATAGCACCGCCACCGGCCGTGAACAAAACCGCCGTGTAGAAATCGCCCTTATCCCTATCACTGAATAAATACAGGCTAATATGAGCCTTCACGCAGCTGAAGGCTCAACGGCCTTATAAAAAGAGAGCACAATGAAATCTGTCTATTTAATACTGATGATAGCCGCATGCCTGAATATTAGCGCCTGCCAAACGGCTAGCACATTACAGAGCGCCAGCCAAAAAAGTATCGCTGAAAGTTACTCATGTAGCCAAGTCTATGCTGTATTTGATGCCTACAATGCCGATAAGGTGTCGTTAAGTGCCTTAGGGGATATCGCCAAAGCTTCAGGTTTAGTGCTGGCACAAAACCCCAACACTGACCCCAGCGCCTATTATGACGGGGCGAAAAATGCAGCTAACTTAATACTGCTTACCCAAGGCTGTCAGCCGCTGTAACTAGTTGCGGTACTACCCGGATAGATAGCAATACACTGCGTAAACTATAACGCGCTATGTGACAGGGTAAGTGGATGCTGGCAACTGCTTGCAGGAAAGCAAATGCGTTTGAAGGCTATACGTTGCTGGCATTATCTCAAGATAAAAAATCACATTCATAAATCCAAGTACCACCATTCTCCCACAGCCGGTGCCTAGCACCGGCAATATGGGCATTATTCGCTTCATAGCCAGCATCACCGGCATAGAGCATACATCTATCCTGCTGGGCATCAAGCCAATAGCTGGCAGCATAGCGCAGCGGCTCTCTGCTTTGATAAAAGGCCAGCGCCTCAGCAACGGTTGCTTGCCGCGCCAACTCTAACAGACTCACATAGGTAGGCGGCATCATCGCTAATTGCTGGTTTTCAAAGTCAGCTAGTGCTTGTTGCGGGCGACACCAGCGATGGTTATCAATCTCATAATTATCAACCTGCACCGCATCATTCACGTTATGCTCAGCAATAAAAAACCAAGTATTAAAACGCTTGCTCATACCTTTAGGCGCTAACCACTGCGACATGGGGATTAATTGCTGTGGGCAAATCTGTAGCTGTGCCTCTTCATAGGTTTCACGCACCGCTGCTTGTCTGGCGGCGGTGTGTATAGCTTCTGGGGGCAGCTGGCTGACGGAGAGCTTGCTGATTTGTTTATCTGGATGCTTATCGGAATGACTGCCGGGGTAATCCTCGGCATCGATACGGCCGCCAGGAAAGACCCAGTAGCCAGCGGCAAAATCCATAGCCTGCGAACGGCGCAGTAATAACACCTCTAAACCCTGGCCACCATCACGTATCAGCATCGCGGTGGCGGCAGGAATTAATGCAGGCATCACTTAGTCACCAGTATCACTAGTGTGCTCAGCAGGCTGCTCTGCGGCGGCTTTAAACTGCTCGGGATTCATAAACATCATATGCGCAACTATAGAGGCGTCTTTAGCAAACTCTAGCGCTATCATCAGTATATTTTCTTGCTCATGGGCGCGCACTACGCCGGGGATACCGACTAACTGTAATCCCTCTTCGCTGTGCATAATGCGTATATCTTTTTTGGCTTTCAGATCTACCGCTATGCGATTAAGCAAGCCACCTAAAGCTACCTTAAAAATATCATAGTTAAAACCGGGGCCCTGAAATTCACTGTGATCTAATTTGAGCTTGCAATCTAGCTTCAGCTTTTCGCCTTGATTGATGGCCCCCACGCTTAATACTTTACCCTGTTTTAAATCTTTAAAGGCAGCTTTAGCTTTTTCTTTAGGTGCGGATACCAAGATACGGCCCATCACGCCGCCCATAACATCCAGTACCTGAAAAAAATTAATTTGTATTTCTTTTGCTTGCTCAGTCATAACAACCTCATCGATAATTTCGTTTTTTATTGTTCATAATGTAACGCTATACAGTATGGGTAAACTGCTCGCGCAAACTGTTTTTTTGCACCTTAGCCATGGTGTTTCTAGGCAAGGCATCCACAAAGAATATTTTTTTAGGCACCTTATAGGCCGCCAGTTTTTTCCTAGCTTGAGCGATAAGCTCAGTCTCATCAAGCGCCGCGTCAGCTGCAGCATCCATCACCACTGCTGCGGCCACCATTTCACCCAAATCAGCATGCGGTAAACCAATCACTGCACTCTCTTTTACCCCTTTGATGGCATCTAACACTAGCTCTACTTCTTTAGGGTAAACATTATAGCCGCCGCTAATCACCATGTCTTTGGCGCGGCCGACGATGCTGATATAACCGTCGTCACTGCAGTAGCCCTGATCGCCGGTAATAAAATAGCCGTCGCAGGTAAACTCTTGGGCAGTTTTTTCTGGTTTGCGCCAATAGCCTTTAAAGACATTAGCGCCTTTAACCTGAATACTGCCTATCTCACCACTGGCTAACGGCAGCTGTTGCTCATCCACTATGCGCACTAACACCTCGGGTAAGGGCCAACCTATCGTGCCCGCACGACGCTCACCCTGCAAGGGGTTAGAGATTAACATACCTGTTTCGGTCATGCCGTATCGTTCCAAGATTTTATGGCCTGTGCGCTCAGCAAACTGCTGATGAGTGCTGGCCAATAAAGGCGCCGAACCGGAAATGAATACCCGTATATTGCGGCACTGTTCAGCGTTAAAGCGCTGCTCGGCCAGCAAACGCGTATAAAAAGTAGGCACCCCCATCATCACGGTGGCCTTGGGCAGTGCCGCCATAACTTTATCTAGATCAAAGCTGGGTAAAAACTGCATGCTGGCCCCCGCCGCTAACACACAGTGGCAGGCAACAAATAAGCCATGCACATGGAATATAGGCAGGGCATGTAGCAACACATCATCGGCAGTAAAGCCCCACATCGCCTTTAGGGTATAGGCATTGGCCGCTAAGTTACCGTGGCTAAGCATGGCGCCTTTAGGCTGGCCGGTGGTACCTGAGGTATACAAGATGGCAGCGATATCGTTAGCCTCACAGGGCACATCGACAAATTCGCCTAGCAGTGCTGGCAACTGCGCCAGCCAATCGCCCTGACCTTGCTCATCTAACACCTCAAGTAAGGCGTCACTGCCAGCCTCGGTCAGCACAGCTTGTAAGGCCTGCTGCCGCTGGGGGCTACACAGCAATAAACTAGGCTGGGCGTCCGCTATAAAATAGGCCATTTCAGCATCGGTGTAGCCGGTATTTAAAGGCAGATAGATCAAACCCGCTCGCAGAGCAGCTAAATACACCAGCAACGCCATAGGAGATTTCGCCACTTGCACAGCGACACGGTCGCCCGGCTGTAAGCCTAGGCCTACAAAATAGTGAGCCATCTGGCCGCTCAAGCGCTGCACATCGCCATAGCTGATGACACTGCCATCAGGGCTAACAATGCAAGCCTGCTGCCTATTCGCGGGGAAGCCTTGCTGGAAACGGGTGAATAAATTACTCATATATGAAAACGACGATACACCAAGCCAGTTTTTTAAGAGAACTCAAGAAGATATTAGCGCTTTTATAGCCTTATTCGGCCAGTGTACCCCATCAAAGCAGATAATCCGATAGCGTCTACGCCCTATAACGCCTATAATATGCGGTCATCCCTTGGCTCTGCGCCAACTGCATTACCGCCTCTAGATAGAGAATATTGAATGTCATCCCCTGAAACAATCAGTTTTACTGACCTGGCGTTGTCTGCGCCAGTGTTAAAAGCCGTACAAAATGTAGGCTACGAACAACCTTCCCCCATACAGGCTGCCAGCATCCCCCACCTATTAAACGGTGAAGACTTATTAGGCGTCGCACAAACCGGTACGGGCAAAACCGCCGCCTTCGCCCTGCCACTGCTAAGCAACATTGATGTAAAGAACAAAGTACCGCAAGTATTGGTATTAGCCCCCACCCGCGAACTGGCCATACAAGTAGCTGAAGCCTTTAAAAGCTACGCCTGTGAAATGAAGGGATTTCAAGTACTACCTATATACGGAGGCCAAGACATGCGCGGCCAATTAAAGCAATTAGAGCGCGGCCCACAAGTCGTTGTTGGCACTCCAGGGCGAGTAATGGATCACCTGCGTCGTGGCAGCCTAAAGCTAGGCGCACTTAAGTGTGTAGTGCTGGATGAAGCCGACGAAATGTTACGCATGGGTTTTATCGATGACGTAGAGTGGATACTAGAGCACACCCCCAAAGAGCGCCAAGTGGCCTTATTCTCCGCTACCATGCCTGCGCCCATTAAAAAAGTAGCCGACACCTATCTGCGCAACCCTAAAGAAGTACGCATAGCCAGTGCCACCCAAACCGGCTCGCACATTAAACAAAGCTACCTGATAGTCAATGGCTTTGAGCGCAAACTAGATGCCATCACCCGCATTTTAGAAGCACACGATTTTGATGCCATGATTATTTTTGTGCGCACCAAAACTGCTACGGCAGAATTAGCCGAAAAATTAGAAGCCCGCGGTTACTCCGCCGCCGCCCTAAACGGCGACATGAACCAACAACTGCGCGAGCGCACCATCAGCCGCCTTAAAAACAAACAACTAGACATAGTGGTCGCCACTGACGTAGCCGCTCGCGGTATAGACGTAGAGCGAGTAAGCCACGTACTCAACTTCGACATCCCCTACGATAGCGAAGCTTATGTACATCGCATAGGCCGCACCGGCCGCGCTGGTCGCAATGGCAGCGCGATTTTGTTTGTTGCACCACGCGAAAAGCGTTTGTTATTTTCTATAGAAAAAAACACCCGCCAAAAAATCGAACCTATGGAGCTGCCCAGCGGCAAGGAAGTGTCTAGCCGTCGTGTAGAGCAATTTAAACAATTGCTAACTGACACCTTGGCGTCACAGCCCAATTTAGATTACTTCTTTCAAATACTCAGCGAGTACAGCACCGAGCATGACTGCTCTGCCGAAGATATCGCTTGTGCCCTAGCTTATTTACACCAACTAGAGCGCCCGCTAGAAGTAAAAGACAATCAAAAAGGTCGCCAAGAAAAAGGCTTTACCAACGTAGAAGAAAATCGCCAATCACGAACAGGCGACAGCGACCAAATGATGCGCTACCGCATAGAGCTAGGCCGTGATCAACAAGTAGGCCCCGGCGACATCGTAGGTGCCCTAATGAATGAAACCGACTTACACAAAAACGATATAGGCCACATCAAACTAAACGACGACCACAGTACTGTGGATTTACCTTTAGCTTTACCTAAAGAATTAGTCGCTAAGTTAAAAACCTTAACCGTACGTAACTTGCCGATTAACATCAGCGAAGTAGGCCCAGCTAAGCGTGAGCAACGCCAGCCGGGCAAGCGTAGCGGTGCACCGGGTGCGAATAATAAAGCGCCACGGAAAAAACCTAGGAAAGCTAAAAAGGATTGATGTTTAGTTGATTTGGTTTGTTAACAATGCCCGCTGATGCGGGCATTGTTGTATATGAGGTGTGGGGTTTGTTTTTTATGCTGCTCACTTCCGTGTTGACTCAATGGATCGTTGCAACATAATGCTCTTTTAGCCAGCTTAACGAATATTTAACACCTGTGCGCGCTAGGCCCTACAGGCTCAAGTCTTGTAATACCGCTTATCAATTGATGAGTTTATATTAGCCTTTATGTGAACGGTAATCGAATACGCAATGCCCCACATGAAAAACAATAAAAAATTAATTGCTGCCCTTCGAAATGGAAGTAGTTGGACGTAGAGCAATAAACACTGCCTATTCAGTAATTATTGATCTCTACGAAAGAGTCTACCGCTAGCCATTAGCTATTAAGTGTTTTTACACGGTATTGCTTAGGGGTGATACCGAAGTGATTTCTAAAGGATCGGTAAAAACTCGATACATCATTAAAGCCCTGATCAAGAGCAATTTCTAATACTGATGCACGATTATATTGAGGATCAGATAACTTCTTAGCACAAGCCTCAAGACGCAGATATTGGATGTAACGTGAAATAGAAACACCCTCCGACTTAAACAACATATGTAAATAACGTGTACTGATACCTTCAATATCTGCAATAAAATCAGGCGATAATCGCGAGTCCGATAAATGTAAAAAAATAAACTGCTTAATACGCATGAAATGATCATCCTTTACCGACCGCTTCTCTTTAGAGCCCAGAGCTTTACTAGCCTCTAGCGAAGTCACCAATAGGTCTAAAGCGTTAGCTTCTAGGCGGCGAAAGCTATCAGGTGGAATGGTATTGTAGTTTTCCATCAACGATGAAACAAACTGGCTTAACATACCGTTAACAGGGCTATCACCAGACATTGTATACCCCACACTGTCTTCAACATCGGTTACTAGCGTATTTAATTGTGCCTGAGGTATGGCCATCACAGTTTGGCGATAATTATCTTTGAAGCTAAGCCTGTAGGGCTCAGAGCTATTACAAAGGATAAAGTCCCCTGGATGTAAAATAGATTCCCGCCCCATATGCTGAAGCTTAGACATACCATGTAATTGAAATTTCACCAAATAATAACTATCTGCAACCTGGGATATATGCTGCTTTCTTCTATCAACCTCAAGGGCGCTACCGCCAACATCGGACAATGTAACTCTATCCAAACACCCTTGGTTGAAATAGCCAGAATAATTTGAATTGTTAGCCCAACAACTCAGCGGGCAAAAAGTCTCTGACGCCATTTGCCCCAGCTGCTCTATAGCTGTATCACCCTGGAACTTCTCACAAATCAGCGCAGTGGATCTCATCTGCATAAAAACGCCCCTGAAACATACTGTCTTGATAATAAAAAAAACAAAGGCTAGGCCTCAATCCTCGTTAGGTAAAACCATAACGTTCGACAACTTGATAGCTTCCCCTCTCATATACAGCTTAGCGCCAGAGGAAATCAGCTCACAAGAAAAACAGAGCTGAAGAACATTCCCCCTTAAAAGACTCACTCAAATCTACCAATAGAATTAATATTTATTACCGTAAACCTGAATCAAACGCCTTAAAAATGATCAAGCATACTGGCAGTTACTTGAATAATCAACTAAACCATAGCCATGGTTTATAACAAATCCTTATAAGCCAACATTAAATCTTCCCCGATTTAACGGACACTATCTCTAACAAAGTTTGGGAATTATAGGACGTAGTGGCTTAGGCGCTTGTGCCTTAACTATAATGCACACCCAATCATCACCCTCGGCCAACCCCAGGAAAACTCTCACGACGAGCGGGAAAAACAGCAAACATAAAGTTAGAGTAGACTACATAGGTGCTGATTAGCCAGCGGTAATCTCACGAAAATCCCCCACAAAGCGGGGGCTGGGGCGACCTAGAAAGGGTAAAAAAGATATGGACAATTATAATTTACTATAGTGATCGGCTACGGCTGCAATCTGCTCATCATTTAGTTCATTGGCAATCACTTCCATAATGGGGCTTTTACGAGCTCCCGACTTAAAGTCCATTAACTGTTTTTTAACGTACTCATACTTCTGACCCGCTAAATTGGGCCATTCAGTGTTAACCGTACGGCCTTTCATACCATGGCATGAAACACAACGGGCTCGTACATTGAGACCCTCTAGAGCAAGGTCACCCGGGACATTCTGCTCTCTCTTTAGCGAGGAAAAATATCGGGCAATCGCAGCGACTTGTTTATCTGACAAGCCCTGAACACTTGCGTTCATCAAGGCATCACTTCTGCTACCGTTACGGAACGCATTGATTTGGCTAATTAAATATTGCTCTTTTTGACCAGCCAGATTCGGCCACTGGCCATTATTAGACACTCCATTAGCGCCATGACATGCAGCACAAGCCTTTACCGCTTTATCGATATTTTCACTGGCTATTACTGAGCCACTTATCGCCATTAACAAAACGGTCAACACCATAACCAACAACTTATTTATTTTCATAACTCGTACCATTACTTATTATTTTCCGATATAAAATCGACCAACTTCTTCCTATAATCAATAACTTCATAAAGAGGTTCTTGCCTATATTTTTCGACCTCTTCTGTAGTATAAACAGCCCATTTCTCAGGCACGCTACTACCACCATAAGTCACAATCATCCAATTCATTAACTCAGCTAATTGATAGCTATCAAGCGCAGAGTTTGCTGATCCCGGCACACGGATCAAATACTCTCTCCCCTCCTGAAAAGTCAAAAAGTTACCAATGAAATCTTTGATTTCAGGCACGCCTTTATGTCCAGAACCATCACCAACATGACAGCCTTGGCAAAACATTTGATAGTTGAATTTAGCTCGCGGCTCATTCACCTCAAGCGCAAAAATATGCGTCGACCCAATAACGGCTACTGCTAACACTAGCAAGCATTTCATTGTTCGAAAGCCACTCCAACCACCACAGCAGTAGAGCAATGATAAACACTACTACTGGAACCCAAACACCAATTAATGTCGTTAGACTTGTCCGATCGATACAGCGGCCTATCCCCTTCATCTCGTTGACACAGGCAGCTACCACACTGTGTTGTACCACAACAATCATTGTAGGAAATGACATAATTACGGCCATCTACCGGGTTGCGACACGTGCCAATCCAAGTAATGGGTGACATCTCTGTGCCCGGAGGGCAGGTATTATAAGTCCCACCGCAACATTCACACAAAAAACCATCGACTGCACAATAACGCCAATAGTCACAACTGGTTGGATCACCCTCATCCACTGGTTGTTTCGGAGCACCATCTGAAGCCCGTGCTACTGGCAATAGAGGAATCGATGCTGCACCAACCAAACCGGTACCAAGCGTCTTCAACAAGCCTCTTCTAGAGCTCCTCTGAGCAACACTGCGTGCAGACTTTTCAAAAAAACGATCAAGAAATTTCATACTGTTAAACCTTGTACCCGTTATTTAATATTGCTGATTTTTATTGCTCATGTAATCTTGAATTGAAGCGACTTTTCTTTCTTTGGCTTCAAAAAGGCTATCGATATGCTCTCGAGAATTGACTATACCCATAGACGCCACCTTACCCTGCTCGTCGATAATCACCGCATAAGGTAGTTTCGCCACGCCGTAGGTTTTTCCTAATAACTCAGAAACGATATAGGGGTAAGGCTCTAGCCCTTGTTCTTTAACATAACGCTTATGATCTTGATTTTTCCCATCACTACCAATAATTAAATTAACCCAATCGGCTTCATGCTTGGCTGCCGATTTCAACGCCGGCATCAGTGTTTTACACACGGGGCAATCGGGCGACGCAAAAAACAATAGCTGAGATTTTCCATCAGCAGATTTACCTCCAACAGTGACCAACTTAGAGTTGATCGTTGGTAACGACAATTCTGGCGCATCCTGCCCTACGTCTATGTTCTTGTTCATCGCCAAAGCTCCGGCGGGGGCAACTCGCTCATAAAGCACGCCGATCTGCCGGGTTAAGGCATATATGACCGCTGCCATAATCACCACAGCAACCCACAACAAAATATTAGAAACGACTAATACATCCACAACCACATCCTCAATTTAAAGCGCTTTAAGCACTTTTATTTTTTGTTCATTAATGATTAGCTGTTCCGTACTCAAACTAACAATAATAAAAATAAGCGCAAATATTATTGACACAAGCCACAAGCCTGCATCTACATCTACGCTATAAATATTCATACCTGAAAAAATAAGCAAGGCGATTAACACAGCATTACGAACCAATAACACCGGGCTGACGTTCATATTGACGCCAGGTCCGGAGCAACCACAACGTATATTTTTTTCGCCAGCTAGAACTTTGTTCGCCATCACGCCAAAATAAATTAACAAAATGGACACAGATGCCATCACACCAAACAGACGAGTATGCGGGATTAATGTTAGCACCCCGGTAACAATTTCAGCCAAGCCAACCAACACTGGCAATGTTTTAGCTAACTCAGGCAATACAAGACCGTAACCGGCCATCACTTCGATATAATAATCCCGGTTAGCCGGCATTAGTTTGCTGATACCCGCCGTAACAAACAGCCAGAGCATAAACACGGCGACGGAATTACTCATTGCAGATAATAGTTCCATACAACGCCCTTACTCAGTAAGACTTCTCTAAGGCCAATGGTGTGACATTGCCAAAGTCAGACACCGTGTGAATAAATGAACCATCATTGGCATTAAAAATATCCAGATTCATTTCACCATTAGTGACCACTAAAAGTGGATTTTCACCCCGTGTCACCACCAAAGAAACTGCCCAGTTAGGCACCTCAATTCGACGAACACGCTGCTTCGTTTTTAAGTCATGTACCCAAACTTCTGTGCCACCATGGGTCTGGGTGCCTTCATGGCCATCAGGCTGAAAAATGGTATACATTAAACCAGTATCATCGACATCGTTAAGGAACAAGCCACCAGGACGCCAGTTTTTTTCTTGCTCATCCTCTGAAACCAGACTACTGCTACCCAAGTATTTCACCTCTTCGCCACTAACATCAAAACCATGTAATAAACCGGTGAAACTAGGGTAAAAAGCTTGACCATTGAAGAATACGCCATGCTCAAAAATGGGTGTTTTATCGGTATCAAAGAACGGTTTAAGACGCTTTTGAGATTTCAATGTACCATCTTCATTCACCGTTGTACTTAACATGCCACCATTACTACAAAGCGAAGCAACAGTACGCTGACCGACGGGATAGGTCAGCACACAACCGGGAGTTCCAATCTCGGTGACGATTTCCTGCTTATCCAAATCCACAACAGTAAACGACGCCGCTGGGCTAAAATTGGCAGCAAATAGAAATTTTTCATCCTTAGAGAGTGAAATCGAATAACGCTCAGGTAACGCCATAATACGGTTGGGCTGTAACCAAACAATTTCTTTTTTAATCGAAAGCGTCTCTTTATCATAAATCACTAACACATCCGTTCTGGGCCCACGGGTTCCCCGCTCGTGGAAGGACTCTAATATATAAAGTTCACCGCGGGTTTTCGATTGCCCAAAATTACCCAGCAAACTACTGTCCATCATTCCCTTAATACGCTTTTGCGGCTTGGTCTCAGCCACATCAAGCACGATAACTTTACCGGAAAGATGGTTGAAAAAGTTAACCTCTCTTACCATCACCCAATGTTCAGGGTAGCTGCGAGGTAATCTAGCAACATTACCCGTCTCTTCAATAGGCAGCGGCGGCCTGGTGCTATCCGCCAATATTTGAGGTTTTTCATGGGGCGCCAGAGAATCTGCGCCAGTTATAGCAGGCCCTTTGGGCTTTGCTTCCACTTTAGCGTCGGCTGGAGCTTGTTCTGTGGTAGCAACTAAAGATTCATCTTTTGAGCAGCTCCAAAGAACCGTTAGCACTGCGCTAACCAGCACCAGCTTTTTCACAGTTTCAAATTTCATTCTTTGCCCTTTTCCTCAAGAGTAGTAGCCGAAAAACAATCATTATTTAGCAATTTTAACGGATTGGATGGAGGTAAATTCCTGTAGACCATGTAATCCAAACTCCACCCCAAAACCTGACTGTTTAACACCTCCGAATGGCATATCGGGTTGCACTGCGCCATGATCGTTAATCCATACTGTGCCCGTCTCAAGACGTTTACCAATTTCAACTGCACGGGCAGTATCGGTTGACCAAACAGAACCACCCAAGCCATTAGGGCTGCTATTAGCCTGCTTAATAACCTCATCGATGTCACTGTATTTAATCACCGGGACAATTGGCCCAAAAGGCTCTTCATCAACCAGTCGATTGCCATCAACCAAATCTGCGACGATAGTAGGCTCATAGAAATAGCCTTTACCTTCGCGCCTCTTACCACCACACAGGAAGCGGCCACCCTCGGTTCTCGCCGATTCAGCCAATGATTCTACAATCTCCAACTGCATTTGGTTTTGAACGGGGCCAAGCTCAGTGCCTTCCGCCAAGCCATTACCTACCACCAAGCCACTGGCTAACCTAGCCATTTCAGAGCAGACAGACTCGTACATACTTTCATGAACATAGAGCCGCTTTAATGCCGCGCAAGTCTGGCCATTGTTGTGAAAGCAAGCACCAATCAATTTAGGGGCTATAGCAATAGGATCAACATCGTCTAAGACGATGCCTGCATCATTACCGCCTAGCTCCAACGTCAGCCGCTTTAAGTTGCCAGATGCCGCTTTCATAATTTGCTTACCAGTATCGGTAGAGCCGGTAAAGACAACTTTGGCAATACCTTCATGGGCGGTCATTGCCGCACCCACGTCGCCATCACCTGACACCAAGTTTAGCACTCCCGGCGGCAATACCGTATTGGCCAACTCCACAAAACGCGCAGTCGTAACTGGCGTTAAGGGTGAAGGCTTAAGCACCACCGTGTTGCCGGCACGCATCGCGGGAATAATATGCCAAATAGCAATCAACAAAGGCCAGTTCCAAGGTGTAATAGACGCCACCACCCCTAACGGCTTACGATGCAACTCTATCCGAGCATCTTCATTGTCCTGAATCACTTCAACCGGTAAATCGATATCGGCATTAACGTGCGCCCAAGCTGCAGCACCGCCAACTTCCATACCCGCACCAACCTGATTCAAACCCAGCATTGGCTTACCAGTCTCCTGTACAATCAACTCCATTAATTCGGGCATATTGGTTTCAAGCAAACTTGCCACGGCATGTAGTGCTGCCTTACGATCAGCGTCAGCCATCACGCTCCAACTTTTAAATGCCTCGCTAGCAGCGTCCACCGCGCGATCCACATCATCTGCACTTCCTTTTGCGCACTGCGCAAAGACCTGTTCAGTTGCCGGATTAATGACATCAAAATAACTGTCTGAAATAATTTGCTGACCGTTGATAGTCATATTGAATTTTTTCATAAACTTAACACTTAGACATTAGTCAAATGGGCCAGCTAAACAACACTGGAAATAGCGGAATTTTATTTTCTATAATCAAAAAAACTGAACCAGCCTTTCGGCTGATTCAGTTTCTAACAGATTAAAAGTTATAGCTGGCAGTAACACCCGCCCAACGTGGTGGCGCAAAGAATTGCTGGTTAAACCCTGCAGGGCCAGTAAAGTCAAACGTGTATACACGGTACTCTTCATCAGTTAAGTTTTTAACAAATGCAGATAGCGTTAAGTTCTCATTCACCTCATAACCAACGCGGGCATTGAACACGGTATAGCTATCTTCCTTCGCTAGGTCACTATTACTAATATCAAAGTACTGGTCGGCTTGGTGACTAAAATCAACCTGTAGCGATAACTGATCAGTTGCCTGATAGCGCACTAAACCATTAGCAGTAAACCCTGGTGCCTGCACCATTTCGCTACCAGTCACACTGCCTACACCTCGGACAATGACCTCATCAACCTCGGTATCCAAGGCACTCATACCCAAACTAATATCCCAGCTCTCACTAGGCATCCACACCATCTCTAATTCCAAACCTTTAACAGTGGCGTCGGAGTTGTTGATGAACTGGCTTAAGCCGGCAAAAGTTAGTGCCTGGTAGTTTTTATAATCATAATAGAAAGCCGTACCGTTCAAGCGCAGGTCCCCATCAGCCATAGTTGATTTAAAACCTACTTCGTAACTGGTTAATAGCTCCTCATCGAAAGGAACATCCAATTCGGAAACACCATCAGTGAAATCTAAAAAGCCGCCGTTAAAACCACCACTTTTAAAACCTTGGGCAATATTAAAAAACACTAAGAGGTCATGTGAGGGCCGATAGTCAAAAGCTATCTTACCGGATACATTATCCACATCCAGCTCATTTAAATCGCCAGCAGCAACAACAGGGTTGCTATCCGTAAAATCCATGAAGGTATTAGTGCCAGGGAAAGAGCTACCAAAACCGAACCCGCAAACATCACCCGCTGGAATCAAACAAGAATTAAGCACTGCGCTAGGATCGCCGTCGGTGCGGTTCTGATAATCCATACTGCGTTCTTCTTGTGTATAACGTAAGCCCACGGTAACTAGCCATTCGTCATTAAGGTCGTAATCAACCTGGCCAAAAAGCCCCGCCGACTCGGTCTTCTGTAAATAATTGATTTTATAATCAAAAAATTTCACTAAATCGGTGCCAAAAGTACCTGCTGGTGCTCCCGTAATGCCATCAACCACTGGGCCAAAGTGGGAAACACCTAACGAGAGATCCCCATCCACTTCATTTTCAAAGTAGAAAGCACCCACCACCCATTCGTAGCCATCCTGCGAAGAGTTCAACCGAAATTCCTGGCTAAACTGTTCATTTTTAGAGCCAAAGTCAGGTTCAATACCACTATAAGGCCCCATATCGGTATCTTCCTGGTGCAATTTTTCTACATCTTCAATCGCAGTGATAGAGGCAAACTCATAATCCTCGCCATACCAATCTACAGTCAAAGACGCACCACGAGAGTCGATATCCAAGATGCCCTTGCGATTATAATCACCTGCCCATGGATCACCATCGGTATCACTATAACCATAAAGATCAGTCACACCCGCCGTACCCGTACCATCATCGGTGGCCTCATGCTGATACTGTGGAGCCAATGTCTTTGTTTTACCGCCGTGCACATTGATTAATGCAGATAATTCTTCATTAATTTGAAACTTAACCTGCAGTCGATAGGCTTCGCTGTTAGCCTCGTTAGCATCAGGACCAATACGGTTTTTAACATAGCCGTCATGGTCATTGGTCGCCACCGACAACCTTGCAGAAATACTATCAGTGATCGGGCCAGACAGTGCTCCCTCAAGCTTTACCTGATTGTATTCAGCAAGTGTCACATCAGCGTAACCGCTAAATTCCTCAGTGGGCGCGTTGGATATAAAGTGTACTAGGCCGCCAGTGGCATTACGTCCATACAATGTGCCCTGTGGCCCGCGTAAAACCTCTACGCGCTGTAAATCAAACAACTGGAAAGTAAGCCCAGGCATCGCCGCCTGATAAATATTGTCCCGGTAAATTGCGATAGGCCCTTCATTGTTATCGTTAAAATCATTAAGGCCGACGCCACGAAGGCTGATCGAGGGATTATTGCCCTCCCCAACCGGAGTACCAATATTTAGACCTGGGGTTTGGGCCGCAATATCAATACTGTTAGTCATATTCAATTCTTTTAGTGCCGCACCACTAAAAGCAGTTACTGAAACGCTAACGTCTTGAATAGTCTCATCTTTCTTTTGTGCAGTTACAATGATTTCTTCCAATATATTTGCATAGGTATTTGCACTTGCTATCAAAGAAACAGGCACCAAAGCACAGATTAACTTTTTCCTAAATTGCTTATTCATAGATTCCCCTAATTATTGTATTTTTGTGTGTAACCAGACTACCAAAGGGTCGCCTATAGAATCTTGGCGCTCAGCGAAGAAAAAAATGGTTTATAAGGAACTAAAGGGTAAAAATCAGCATGCTTAGAGTCTTCCCAGCGCTACTCGCCCCCTTAAAACTTCTCCACAAAACAACGAACTACCAACTTATTATCTACTCCTCGACCTTCCCGCCCAAAGAAGGCAGGTAAATCCAAGCATACCGCAAATCAAAAAACCAATCACAATAGGCCGTACTGTTCCGTCATAACACTGCCCTATGACGCCCGCAATAATAATAGCCATAAACGTCTGTACCGACGTCACCACTGAAGAGGCAAGGCCTGCTATATGCCCTAAAGGCTGGACAGCAAGCGCATTAACATTCCCATAAAACACACCAAAACAAAACAACATAATTGACAGATAGGCCAATAAAACGGCAAGCTCAGGTTGCTCAGTTAATGCCTCAACATAAATTAAAAATATACTTGACGATAGGCCAAATATTATTACTGAAACCAAACAAATTGCTCGCATGGAAAAAATTGTAACAAGGCGATAATTGAGAAACGATGCTAGGCCTATAACTAGCGCTAAGGCACTAAAATAAACAGAAAACAACTTCCCCAGATCATATTGAATCTTCAAGAGCTGGGGGGACAGGCTGATATAACAAATAAACGCGCCAAATATGAACCCAGACGAAAGCATATAAAAAAACGAATACTTGTTACTTAGCGTTTCTACCATCCCTGACCTGATAACACTAAAGGTAAAAGGTAGGCGCTTATCTAAGGGCAATGTTTCCACTTGCCGAACATACAACCAAGTAAAAGCTACTAAGCTAACACATGAGGTAAAAATAAAAATAAATCGCCAATCTAGAAAACGTAAGATTACCTGCCCTATAGATGGCGCGATGATGGGCACTAGAATAAAGAATGACATTATTAAAGACAGCACCTGCCCCATTTCCTTACCTTCAAATCTATCCCTAATAATAGCCAATGAAAGTACTCGGCATGAGGCCGCTCCAAAACCTTGGAGAAGCCGGCCGATAAGCATGACCTTGAAGTCACCTGCTAAAACCGAGACTAAGTTACCTATTAAAAATATAGCTATGCCCAGATAGATAACCCTCTTCCTACCATAAGAATCAGATAAAGGCCCAAACAAGATAATTCCAACTGCCATACCTAAGTAGATGGCTGATATAATTAACTGAATATTATTGGCATCTCCAACACCTAGATCGCCACCAATCTCAGTTAGTGCAGGCAATATTGTGTCAATAGATAAAGCCACCATGGACATCAACAGAGCCATGACACAAATAAACTCTTTTTTACCTATCTGATACGTTAATTGACTCATTAATTTCCTACAACATTATATTTATTTAAATAGTTTGTGTTGAGCAATGAGATAGACTAATAACTGAAAAAGAACTTTCATAAGAACCGGAACGGGCAGCTGATCCCCGTGAATGGCAGACGTATATATACAATAAATGCCACGTATTATAATTAAATAGCTGGCGCTTACCCGATGATATGTTTTATTTCTGTAGCTGCAGTTTAACCCCCCCCTACCACAATACAAGAACCACACCGATTCTCAGTGTGCCAGCCCTACCTATTCATAGTCATTTATATAAAAACCCACCTATTGCCACTATGAATTGAGGGATTAGCGTTCAACTAAAAAATCAAGGATAGCTTGATTAAACCCCTCAGTTTGCTCAACATTTGATAGATGACCCGCGTCTAATGTGATTAGCTTGCCATCAGAATATTGACTCAGTAAATATTCCGAATGTTCAATAGGCGTTGCTAAGTCCTGAGCTCCCGCGATAATTAGTGTAGGAAGCTTATTTAAATTAGCGACTTGACGCAGATCCATATCACGAATAGCCGCACAACAACCACAATAGCCATCACTATCAATACTACTAAACATGGCCTTCATATTGTCAACTGCTTCAGCATTATTTTTGATAAAATCCGAAGACAGCCATCGTGCAAGAACATTACCCCAAATACTGAGTAAACCTTCTTTTTGTACATGGTTAATGCGATCTTGCCACATAGAGGAAGGCTCTATACAGGCTGAAGTATTTGCCAATACAAGAGAATTAATTCGACTTGGGAAACGAGCAGCTAACCATTGACCAACCATCCCCCCAATAGAGAGACCACAGAAATGAACTTTATCAAGATCTAAAAAATCTAAAAGTTCAACAACATCACAACCTAGTCGATCTACTGAGTAAGACCCCGGAAACACATCTGAACAACCATGGCCTCGAGAATCATAACAAACAACACTAAAATGATTTTTTAAAACCTCTAATTGAGGCTCCCACATAGCCATTGTTGTACCTAAAGAATTAGATAGAACGAGTGTTGGCTTACCGGCATTAACATGATGGCTGTAATGTATATTACAGCCATCATTTGCCATAAACTTTATAGGTAAACTATTTAAGCTCATAGAATTAACCAGCCATCCGATTACGAGCAGCACGAGCGGTATCGTCATCGTCGTGGCTTTTTACTAAGGTTAAATCAAATTTAACCTTAGCTATACCATCTACATCACTGGACTCAACTACCAACTCATCACGAGTAGCAAAGGCAAAGTCATCGTAGGTGAACGGGTCACCGGCAATATTAATTTGTGTTGTCAAATGCTTATAACCAGGCGCAGAAACAAAGAAATGAATATGTGCAGGACGATTACCATGGCGACCTAGTTGACCTAAAAGAGTCTCACTTGAACCTCCAGGAGGCACTGCATAACCAGAAGGCATAATACTTTTCGCTTTATATGCACCATCAGCACCTGTGCGAATACCGCGACGGAAAGCAAACTCCACAAGGGTTGGGTCAAAGTGTGAGTAACCACCGGTTTCACTCGCATGCCAAATTTCAACTAGAGCGCTATCGATAGGGTTTCCTTGTTGATCTTTAACCACACCAGTCAACTCCATTGGATCACCGGGTTCATCAGTCACCATCTCAGCGTAGCCATCGCTAATAGGGGCATTCTCAACATATAACGGGCCTTCAATAGTCCGTGGCGTACCACCAAGTTTACCGGCCTTCTTATCAGCTTCATCCATCAGCACATCAAGAAAGTGGTCAAAGCCTAATCCAGGAGAAATTAAAATCAATTCGGGCGCGGCCGCCTGAATAAAATGTAAACCTTTCCAAAACTCAGTTTCATTAATTTCTAAATCTTCAATTGCTGCGAATAGATCACCTACTAAGCGACGCACGATCGTTTTAATACGCGGATTTCCTTGGTCATTATCCAAACCTGCAACTTTATCCAGAAATTTTTGAATTTCAACACTATCAGTTATTTCGTTACTCATTAGATTCACCTCATTTTATTATAGCTAAACAGATTTAAAACATTCTACCTATCATCGTTATGAATTGATGATGGGTGGCGACACAGAGGAGTTACCTCAACATTCATATAGGGGTACAAAGGTAGCCCCATTAACGTATCATGTAACGCCTGATTGCTATCAACATCAAAAATACTGATATTTTTATATTCTCCTGCCACCCTCCAGAGATGCCTCCATACGCCCTTAGACTGCAATTCACTGGCATATTCTTTTTCTTTACTTTTTATCGATTCAAAAATTTCAGGGTCCACATCATGAGGAACAATCACTTCCATTTCTACTTTAAACAACATACTTAGACCTCCAAAAAATACAATTTTTTTACTTGCGACTAAAATAACTTACTTTATCTTCATCTAAAGAAATACCTAAACCTGGGCTATTAGGAACAGTTAAACCAAAATCAACATAATCCAATGTTTCATTTACGTATTGTTCTTTTAATAATAGTGGCGCAAAAAGCTCCGTCCCCCACTCCAAACTAGGAAAGGTAGAAAATAACTGTGCAGACGCCACTGTTCCAATATGAGGTTCAAGCATAGTACCGCCATAAGGAGCAGCTCCCGATATGGAAACAATCGATGCAACTCTAGCTGCTTCGGATAACCCACCTGACTGCGCTATTTTAATCGAGTAAACATCTGCGGAATAAGCTGTCGTCATGTCAAAAGCAATTTTTGGCCCTTGCACACTTTCATCGGCCATAATTGCGATTCTTCCCTGTTGAACTAATTGCTTCATACCCTCAATATCATCATGCCTTAATGGTTGCTCTATCAGGTCAATACCTGCATCGGCTAACATCGCGGATCCGCGATTAGCTTGCCAACGTGTCCATGCTTGATTAACATCAACACGGATACTAGCCGCATCACCTAAAGCCTGTTTAATAGCAGCAACATGGGCAACATCTTGATCCACTGATCGCTTGCCAATTTTTATTTTAAAAACATTGTGTCGCCTGCTAGCAATCATTTCTTCCGCTTCGGCAATATCTTTGCTCAAATCACCACTCGCAAGCACCCAAAGAACCGGAATATGATCCACTATACGACCACCTAGCAACTCCGAAACAGGAACACCTAAGCGATGTCCCATAGCATCCATTAATGCAATTTCAATGGCGTTTTTAGCAAATCTATTACCGACAATATTTTTATTAATTCGCAACATTGTACCACCAACACTTTTATAAGGTTGATTGAGTAACAGTGGTGCAAAATAGCTATCAAGTGACACCTTTATACCTTCAGGGCTTTCATCACCATAAGCTAGCCCTCCAATAGTTGACGCCTCACCCAAACCGACCGTTCCATCAGAGAATGTTATTCTTAGCAGAACAATAGTTTGTGAATGCATGGTGGCCATAGATAAAATATGAGGACGTATTGTTGGAACATCCAACAAAAAAGATTCGAATTTTTCTATTTTTAATTCTGTAACATTCATTATAAGAACCATTGTAATAGGTGATTAAAGTTAACATTCATCGAATTTTTTACATCCTAGCCATGAAGAATAAATTCAAATGTAATGTTTTTTTACACAGTGACGATAAACTTAAAATTCAAAAAGTAATTTCAATCTTTGATATTCTCTACATAAATAAACCAACATTAAAACTTATTCATACTGATTACCATTATCAAAATAATTTCGAATCTGAATAATTATTATTGATAATTTCTTGTTCAGTAAGCAATTACTCAACCTTATTGAGAGAAACCTTAAATGGCATTGTTGTTTTTTTACTGACCTCTGCCAATTCAATACCCGGCATTAACTGAGTTAGGTTCCAAATATTTCCATCGCGATGAAAAACAGCCAGCTCAGTAATAATGACATCTACCGATGCAATTGCCGTGAGTGGTAACTTGCAGTCAGCTACCAACTTTGGTCGGCCTTTCTTATCGGTATGGGTCATAGTAACAATCAGACGCTTTGCACCACTAGCTAAATCCATGGCACCGCCAACACCAAGCAAGGGTTTGCCCGGCACTGCCCAGTTAGCAAGGTCAGCATGGCCATCAACTTCTAATCCGCCCATAACGGCAACATCGATATGCCCACCGCGAATCATTCCAAACGACTCAGAGGAATCGAAGTAACTGCTACCAGGCAAAGCGGTTACCGGAATTTTCCCGGCATTTACGGGGTAATCCATAGCACCACCACTTTTCGGTTCAGGCCCTACGCCCAACATACCGTTTTCGCTATGTAAAATAATGCCATGCTCGGGTGTAATAAGATCTGCAACCAAGGTTGGAATACCTATCCCTAAGTTCACTACATCGCCGCGCCGTAATTCACCCAACACTGCCCGTGCCATGCTCATACGCTCTGGGCTTACCACCTTATCACTGCTGGCCACATTGGCAGATGAGCCTAATGCCTCTTCCGTTAACGCCGCCTGCACTATGTAATCCACAAAACAACCCGGCGTATGAATTTGGTCTGGATTTAACTCGCCTTCGGCTACAATGTTTTGCACCTCAGCAATGACTATTTTTCCTGCCGTTGCCATCAAGGGGTTAAAATTGCGCTCGGTTAAACGATACTGCAAGTTACCGGCAGTATCCGCCGTCCAGGCGCGAATAAATGCCACATCACCATGAATAGCTTTTTGAAAAACCTGATCTTTTCCATCCAAATGCTTGCAGTCTTTATGCTCGGCTAACACAGTACCCGCACTGGTCGGGGTATAAAAACCACCTATACCTGCACCTGCCGCTCGTAAAGCCTCTGCCAATGTACCCTGTGGAATTAACTCGGTTTCTATCTTTCCCGTTTGCGCAGCTTCTACCGCTTCGCGATTACTGGTAAAAAAAGAACCAATCGCTTTTTTTAGCTGCCCGTTTCGTAACAAGCGACCACCACCCAAACCGGCTTCGCCGACGTTGTTACCGACATAGGTCAAATTATCAATCGATGTGTTCTCTGCCAAGGCATGAACTAATTGCACGGGGTTACCGGTCATACCAAAGCCGCCGACCAATAATGTATCACCGGATTTAACTTTTTCTGCAGCTTCCTGCGCAGAAATAATACTGACTTCTTTCATACTCGTTCCAAAATGATAGCGATGCCCTGCCCCACGCCTATGCACATTGTGCAAAGCGCAAAACGACCACCCGTTAATGATAGTTCTCGCGCCGCTGTCATCACTAATCGGGCGCCACTCATACCTAAAGGATGGCCCAAAGCTATCGCGCCACCATTAGGGTTAACTCGTTCATCGTCGTCTGCAACGCCTAGCTCTCTTAAGACGGCTAAACCTTGACTGGCAAAAGCTTCATTCAGCTCAATGACGTCAATATCATTTATACTCAAGCCCGCATTTTTGAGCGCTTTCAATGAAGCCGTTACCGGCCCGATACCCATCAATCTAGGCTCAACACCTGATGTTGCCATGGTAATAAATCGAGCAACCGGCTCTAAACCATTTTTAGCAGCTGATATTTCGTTTGCGACCAACATGGCTGCCGCACCATCATTCACACCCGATGCATTGCCGGCAGTAACTGTGCCCGATTGACGAAAAGGTGTTTTCAGTGACTGCAAACTCTCCAGATTGGTTTCGCGCGGATGCTCATCAACGCTAACAATGATAGGATCACCTTTACGCTGTGGAATCACGACCGGCTCAATCTCTGCTTGAAAACGGCCAGCCTTAATTGCCTGCGCTGCTTTTTGCTGTGAGCGTAAAGCAAATAAATCTTGATCCATTCTTGAAATAGAAAAAGCTTCAGCCACATTCTCAGCCGTTTCAGGCATGGTATCGGTGCCATACTCACGGTGTAGCTTGTCGTTGATAAATCGCCACCCCATGGTCGTGTCGTATAAATTCGAATCACGCGAGAAAGCGGTGTCAGCTTTGGCCATAACAAACGGTGCTCTGGACATCGACTCTACGCCTCCGGCAATCACCAATCCCAACTCACCCGCTATAATGCTTCTGGCTGCGCTGCCCACCGCATCCATGCCAGAACCACATAGACGATTAAGTGTGACACCCGGAACCGATTGTGGAATACCGGCTAACAAGCCGGCCATTCTTGCCACATTGCGATTATCTTCACCGGCCTGATTGGCGCAGCCAAAAAATATCTCATCAATACCAGCGGGATCTAGTTGTTTATTGCGATTTAATAAAGCACGAATCGCGTGAGCTCCTAAATCATCAGTACGGACTGAAGAAAGCGAACCACCATAGCGCCCAATGGGGGTACGAATACTGTCACAAATAAATACGTCATGCTTAATCATGATCTAATCCCTTTAAAGGAATATTTTTCGCCAGCAAAAGTGGCGTTTATTATTTAGAGCTTGTAAAAAAACCTCTATCAGATATTTTTTATTATGCTCATATGAAAGAAAAAATTAAATAAACTTTTTATTTAATACCGCAAATAGATTTTAGTGAAGATTTTAACTCCTTACATTGCGAATCACTCAGCGATGCAATCGTCATCTTCTCATGCGCTTTAGCCAGCGCGAACAATTTCTGGCTCATTTCTAAACCCTTTTCGGTAAGCGTTAAAACAGCAGTAGGTTCAACTTTCAAATAACCTTTATCCGTCATCTTTTCTGTCACGGAAGCAAGAAAAACCGTAGGCTGCATCAACATATCTGCAATATCCGAAAGGTTACTGCTACCCCTAGACTCCAATAAAGTGAATATCCTCCACTCTTCTGGCGTTACCTGATATCTCTCCATGAACTGTGGATATAGCTCAGCTCCAGATCCGGTAAAAGCTAAATGCAACAAAAACGGCAAGTAATCGGCCAGAAAATCATTAGGTTTAGCACTAACCTTGTTGCGTTTTATTGATTCAGGGTGCTGCATAGATACCGCATAACTCCCCTGTGAAAACACTAAAGGCAATTTAGACTGGTCGTGGCTGTATTTAATAACTTTACCAACAATAATAAGATGGTCACCACCTTCATAAACACTCCATGCTTCACACTCAAACTGTGCAGCACATTTTTCCAATAGAGGACATCCACCGATACCGACTGGCAAGTCCAAACCATCGAATTTATCCTCGCCTCGGCCAGCAAAACGATTAGATATTGATACCTGATCTCGACTTAACACACTAACAACAAAATTGCTGGCACTTTCAAAAATAGAAGCGCTGTACGCTTTCTTATCGACACTCCAAAGAATAAGCGGAGGATCCATTGAAACTGAATTAAAGCTGCTAGCTGTAACGCCAACAGATTCACCCTTTTCATCTACTGTGGTTATAACGGTTACGCCGGTTGGGAACTGACCCAATGCAGGGCGAAATTCTTTACTATCAAACTCTGAAGTATTCATTAATCTACACTCACTAAATTTATTTTTTCCGTTAACGACCCGCCTTGTGAGCAGGAATGGATCCTATACCCCAATGTTTTTTAGGATATTCCGAAATTAAGACTCTAATATTTTCTTCAGGCGCACCTATTGATTCCATTACTGCTTCAGCAACGGCTTTTATCAATGCTTCTTTTTGATCGTCAGTGCGACCTTCCATCATTTGTACATTTACTAAAGGCATAGCGATTCCTATTAATATTTTTCTAAACAACAAACAGATTACCTGTCTTCATATATGCTTAAAGATCAATAACTAGGCGCTTCGATTTCGCCCTAGAGCAACACAACGCCATTTGATCGTTATCGCTTCTTTCCTCTTCCGTTAAAAAATGATCTCGATGGTCCGGTTCACCCTCTAAAACGTCAGTAATACAGGTACCACAAACACCTTCTTCACAAGAAACATCGACTTTCACTCCTGCTGCAGCTAGCGCTTTAACAATCGTATCTTCCTCACCGACAGAAACAGTGATGTCGCTGACTGCACAGTAAACTTCAAACGCATCACCTGTGACATCGACATCAGCACTAAAATATTCGAAGTGAATCTGCTCCGATGGATAATTAAATGATTTTGCATTATTTATAACCCAGTCCATGAAACCGGTTGGACCACACACGTAAATATGTAAATCGGCATCATAAGGAAGAAACAGTTTTTCTGGCGAGAATAATTGCTCACCTCCATCGTCGTCATAATGGAAAATAACTTGCTCTGGAAACTGCTGTAATAGCTCCCGCTCAAAAGCACCTGCGCCTTTTGAACGCGTACAATAATGAAGTTCAAAGGGTTTACCCTGTGACTTTAAGGTATAAGCCATCGAAATCATCGGTGTAATACCAATACCGCCGCCAGCCAAAATTGTTTTTTTGGCATCAGCATCTAGAGGAAAGTGATTTCTTGGTTCACTTATTTTTATTAATTGACCTTTTTTAAACTCTTGATAAAGCTTTACAGAACCACCTCGAGAATTAGGATCATTTAAAACACCTAGACGGTAACTGTTTTTATTTTCTGAATTGCCACTCAGAGAATACTGCCTAATAAAATTGTCGCCTATATGCACATCGATATGAGCGCCCGCATCAAACCTCGGCAGCTCATCCCCTGATGGTCTCGCAAGTTCAAAAACGGCAATGCCCGCTCCTTGGTCTTCCCTAGCAGTAATCACAACATCAATTAATTTAATCGTCATAATATATCTCTAATCCTGGCACTGTCGGCTAGCTATGCTAACTCAGCGCATATAAATTCCACCATTGGCATCCCAACAAGCTCCGGTCACGGTACTAGACTGCTCACTCGCCAACATAACGACCATACTGGCAATTAATCCCGGGCTACTCATCGCTTTAACTGGGATCATGGTATTGATTATATGTTCAAGCTTTTCAGCTGGTACCTTATCTCTTACCGAAGGCACATCCACTGGACCTGGAGCAACGGCATTTACCGTAACGCCCTGATCAGCAAACTGACGAGCGAACACTTTTGTTAAAGTCATTATGCCAGCTTTCGATGCAGCATAATGAGCGCCCGATGCTGTGCCACCCATTTGACCTGCCAATGAAGCCATATTAATAATTCGACCAAAACCATTTTCTGAAAAGTGCTTAGCAAACACCTGGCAACCAAATAATGTACCACGGAGATTAACGCTCATTACCGCATCAAACTCTTCCGCAGTTATATCTAAAACTGGTGTTGTTGGCGTCATCGCAGCATTATTAACAAGCACATCGCAGCGCCCAAAACGGTCAATTACAAAATCTAGGGCTTGTTGAAAGTCATCTTTTTTTAGCACATCTAGCTTAAATCCTATAGCGCGACTGCGACTGTCGTCAATTGACTTTGCAGCCTCAGCGACAAGATTCTCATCAACATCAGTCAATACCACACTATAGCCCGCATCATAAAAACCTTGAGCGATAGCAAATCCTAACCCTTGCCCAGCCCCTGTTATCAAAACAACTTCCGACATAAACACCTCTAAAATATATAGCTGACTGTTTTAAGATGCTGATCTGACAGCAATATATTAATAACTTTTTGCTCAATCAAAAATGAATCATCCAAGCGACGTAACTTGAATTCAACATTGGCTGGAAAGCTTCTAATTTTTCCTTTCTTATGTTCATACAAACAATAAGCACAACGTACATTTATCAAGCCATCCTCTTCACCAACAACCCGAATTCGAGACAGAGTTCTAACAGTCTTTTCAGCATATTGTGTAGAAACAGCTTCTCCACTTAGTAATCTATCCGTACGCATAACGCGCATTTCTGCATCGTCGTAGGCTATATTCAGCGAATTTTTATAATCAGTATTACTGTGATCAACCGGCACTATATACAACCCCGTTTCAGACCAAAGTTTTAACCAATCTGCGTACTCTTTGTAATCAAGCATATCTGACTCTTGATTAATAAAATGAGTGACTTCTGTAATTAGTTGGCTATCAATATTCATTATTTATTCCCACTCTAGATAGACATCTGTTTTTTATATTGCTGATAAGCGGCACGCATGCCTGTCTCCGAACAAACAGCGCCTTGTACATTACCATCTTCAGATGTTCTCAATTTTGACATACCTCGGTTAACCATAATCCAACCGTCTGTTCCTGCCATAGAACCAGCTTGTACACGCTCCCACGCCTCACCATCATCGGGCGTACCAAAACCCATGGGGCCTTGGAAATGTTCATGCAAACGCATGCGCTCTTGGTTATAAGCAGCTGGAGCGCCTTGGCCGCCAATCGCAATATGGTGAATTTCAGTTTCTGCTGGGCCAATAGGTACCAAGTTTCTGAAAAAGGCCATTGAGCAAGCAATATTGGGAAATAGATTTAAATTAAAACCACAGCCGCCAACGGCTTTAACCATGCGCTTGATTTCTTCCTCACTGCAACCTTCTTCCTTCAAAGACTCTGCGAATTCTTTAAAGCGATCAGGAATTGGATCATCTAAGGCTTCATCTAAATCTTTTAACTCAGGAATCATCAGCATCACACTGTGGCCATTACCCAGATCTTCAACAAACCCTTCGCCATCCAAGAAATCAAATACTTCTTGAGTCGCCTCATCGACAGACGATATAAATGACTTATGAACAATAGGGAAATGGTAAGCGTCGGTGGTATTTTCTAACTGAATCTTCCAGTTACCAGGAAAACGGAAACGATGGGTGCCCAATACTTGTACAGGGTAGCCGCCCCCCTGTTTCATGAACAAATCTATCCATTTTTTTGCTCCGCCCAAAAAGTCTTCTAAAGGCTCAATGTCGTCTTTGAAGGTCGCAAATATCATTCCCTGATAAGTTTCAAAGCGTAAGCTTTCCAAACTATATTTTGATTTATCTAAAATTCCTTCATATTCTTCTGGCTTAGGCAATGCACGCAGCTCTCCGTCTAACGAGTAACCCCAACCATGGTACGGACAGGTAAAAGCCTTAGTTTTGCCATGATTTCCTTCACATACTGTGGCGCCACGGTGACGACAGCGATTGAGTAAAACATGGATATTCTTTTTGCGATCACGAGAAATAATAACCGGCTGACGACCTATTTTTGCCGTTTTGTATGAACCTACTTCTGCAATCTCGCTCTCATGAGCAACCCACACCCAAGTATTATTAAAAACTTTATCTAACTCTTCCTCAAATATTTCTGGGTCAGAATATAGAGACTTATGCACTCTATCTTCAAGCACCAAATCAGCGGCACTGGTCTTTGTCGATTTTGCAATTACATCAGCGCTCATACGAGCCTCCTAATAACGTAAATATTCTTTGTTTACTCTGGCTTTTTAATCTGGAACAGGTAATAGTGCCGGCTGATCCCATGGCTCTGACATGGGGCGACTGAATAAACTCTCAGTTTGAAAATGATCTATCAGCCATCGCTCATTGTTCTTTATAAATTTAGCGGTTATGCGCGCACAACTCAGTTGAGATTTTCCGCTGGTAAAACTGGAAGGCTGTACTAACACCCAACTTCCAGTTGCACTATCAGCATCAACATTAATGACTTCATTGCCTAGCACATGAACATTCAATTCAAAGTGTGCAGGTGGCAGGGTATATTTTTTGAACATTTGTGCGATAGCATCTCGTCCCTCACATCGACCAAAGCTTTTTGAGTATCGGCCGCCTTTACCCTCCCACACTGCACCCTCTGAAAACAGTTGGGTTAACTTTTCTAATGGGAAATCGATACCGATATCATCACAAAGATACATATATCGGTTCATGCACTCTCTTACTTCTTTTTCACTTTCAAGTGCGGTTAGCCTTTTTTCTAAAGCGTTAATCGTTTTTTCCACAGACATAATAATTAACCTTTTAGCCGCCAATGACTAAAGCGCGACCAATTCTTGCTTCAATCTTGCAGTACTTCCATAACTTATAAGTACCATCGCCAACCGGAGTTGAACGGCAGAAATCACAAGCACTAATTATGGTTTCTAGATCGGGCACATCAGCCATAATATACGCTGTCCAGGGTGCATCTGCTGATGGCCCAACTTGAATACGGTCATCATCCATAACACCCAAAACATTCACGCCGGGAAGATTAGAAATACCGCTCATTAAAGCGCTAAATGCCTGCCAAACATCCCCCATTTCTTCTTTTTTTGCATCCATGAAGTTTTGGTTAATACCAATACAAAATAAAACTCTATGTGTTTTTATATCTGTCATTGTCGCTCTCCTAAATTGTTTAACTAAAATTATAAATAACCAGGTAATGGTTTATGCCCAAACAGCATGGATCCCGCATTTTGGTAGGTTATCTCACCCATAAAAGCGTGCTGAGTTGCCATTTGCGAATCTCGAAAAATGCGTGATAACGGATGATCATAATAAGTACTTGTCATCCCAGCCAATCTATAGGCGGTTTGAACAACCTCCGCACATTCACGGGTTAAATTTGTTGTTGCCAAACGAATCATGCTAGTTTGTTGAGGAGTGGGCTTACCCCCTGCAGTAACCGCAGCCCAAGCATCCTCCGTTGCTTCGTAAAAGAAAGCTCTGGATGATCGAAGCTTAGCCTCTGCCTTTGCCATTTCAATTTGCGCATAGACGCGATCACCTATTAACGGAGCCCCCGTTACTGACTTACGGACTTCTGACATTGCCACAATAATATCCAGGGCCTCTCTGGCAAGCCCCAACGTTGTTACTGATAAAACCTGCGAAGCAAAAGCAATTGATGGATAACGAAAAAAGGGGGAATCTAAAACTGGCGCAGCCCCCCTCACGAAGGTCCACTCTTCTGGCACAAATACATCTTTCACCACTAGGTCAAAGCTACCGGTAGCAACCATGCCATGTACATTCCAAGTCTTTTCAATTTCAACTTGGTCAGGTTGCAGTACGGCCATGCGAGGTAAGCCACCCTCGACATCAGGTAAAATACCCACACCCAGTACTGTGGCCCCCATACAACCACTGGCAAACTGCCAACGGCCATTAATAATAAACCCACCATCAACTTTCTTTGCCGGTTGCGGAGGAAATATCCCACCTGCAAAAACAACATCTGGACTATCCTTCCACACCTTCTCAATCGTTCCCAAGGGCAAGGCGGCTAAGTAGGCAGGGTTCATGCCAAAACTGGCAACCCAACCTGAAGAACCATCTGCTGCCGAGATGGCCTCTATCGCTTGCAAAAACTCAGCGGGGGTTTTGTTATCACCGCCAAATTGCTCAGGGGCAAAGGCACGATAAATACCGATTCTCTTAAACTTTTCGACAACATCATGAGAAATATAACGCTGTTCATCAAATTCATTACGGCGCACCCGTATATCACTCAGCAAATTATCGAATTGCTCGCTACCACCCCATTTTGATTTATCTAATATTGCTATTGACATTTTTTCTCTCTTTATTAGTAAAACCATGTAGCCAGTACAATTGATTAGTTAATGACACCATCTATTATTTTGGCTGCTTCACACAATTCTTCGTCATTCCATTTTTTTGCTATAAGTTGTATAGACACCGGATGACCACCAGAACGCTGTATAGGTATTGTTATTGCGGGATGGCCTGACAAGTTAAAAGGCCTAACAAGCCTGCTAATATTTAAATCAACTGCTCCGCTTATCGCATCATCGAGCTTCAACGGAAAACTGGGCAGTGTTGGCATTATCAAGAAGTCGACATTTCTGAACGCACTATTCACATCTTCGTCAAACGAACTTCTTATTTGTTTTGCCGCGTCTAACTCTTCACTTGTTACGTTCTTTGCCGCCAGCAAACGTGCACTGACATCATTACCTATACTGCCTGTATTTAATAAACCACCATAAGCATTCCAGGCCTCGGCATTTATCAATGATAAGGCCGCCTCGTAAGCCGCGCTCATTAATGGCAACTCAACACATTCCAATTCAAAATTAAGTTTTGCTATTGCCTGCTCAAAGACTGATTTGACTCCGGCATCAACATCGGCTTTGACTAAGCCCAATTTAAACACCTTCAACCCTGAAACCTTGATAAAACTGGGATCCATCATTCTCATTGCAGTAATGATCATGCCTGCGCTAGCAGCCATGGGCCCGACACAATCTAATTCGCTTTCTTTTGGCATCACACCTTTACGACTCACCCGACCAAATGTCGGTTTGAAGCCATAAACACCACAGCACGCCGCAGGTACTCGAATCGACCCCCCGGTATCAGTCCCTATAGAGAAGTCCGCATCGCCATTCGCAACGGCCACTGCCGACCCACTTGATGATCCACCGGGTATATACTCCGGGTAGTGCGTATTAGTCGGTGTACCTGCCCACGCATTGACACCACTCATACCAAAGGCAAGCTCATGCATAGTGGTCTTGCCAACAAGCTCACCTCCAGCCTCTATCACATTAGCGACCACTTCGGCATGTTGACTAGCCGCTGGATGATGCTCATAAGCCGCACTACCGCACGTAGTGACCCTCCCCTCAACATCAATAGAGTCCTTAATAGCCACCCTAGGCCCAGGACCGCCTAGACAAAATTTATCTATGAAAACTACCATTTACACTAAACCCATTACTTACTCACAAGAAGAATACTGATATATTTCACTTGAAAAGTAAAGTAATAATATAAGGGGATCCATCTATTTATATTCACTGGTTACAGACGGCATCAACATAGCTTATCCGCTTGGTGTTATTCGCCTACGTTATAAGGATTTCTTAGCTTAAACTTGCTAAAATCATAACCCAACACCAGCTGACCAGCACATCAACCACTAAATCTAACCGTCAATTTAAGATCCATAATGAAGAGAAAATCTAAACAACATAGTACCTATAAACCGGCTAGTAAAGATTTCGACTATAGCCAATCCCCCTTCTATTGGTTGATGCAGTTGAGCAATCGCTACACACAGCAAATGGAAAAAAAGCTTAAAAAGGTTGGATTGAATATTACTGGCTGGCGAGTAGGCATGATTCTTCATATACATGGATCATTAAGCGTAACCGAAATCACAACTCATGCAGGTGCTCGAATGCCAACGATCACAAAACTGGTGTATAAAATGCGGGACCAAGGACTTGTTACGATAAGGCCCTCTGAAGGTGATGGCAGGGTTTCAATCGTTGCCATAACTGAAGAAGGCACTGCCATAATTGAATCTGCTATTAAGGACACCTCAAAATTATACGACTCTGCTTATGAAGGGCTAACCATCAGCGAAGTTAAGAACGTAAACAAAGCACTGAGAACAATCTTGACAAATATTTCTAATGACTGAATATAGTTACCGCGTCTTGCTATAGCCAGCTAACACGTACCTGATGAATCAATAACTTAGATGAATCAGTCACCATTCTTCCAAATGCTAACGGCTCATTATTCATTTGAAAACTTACTAGTTTATTAGATGTCACAATTGTACCCTACAGGTGCTATCTGAAAGCTGGCCACTATCTGATGTGACCCACATAAAACGGACACCTAGACTGCAGCTTTATAACAGAGCATTGGCACCTGATTCAAGGTGCCATGTACACGCCACGTGTTATAAAAACCATTAATGTAGGACTGCACCAAGCGTTTCATTTGATTCATTACCATCATATCCTGCCGGATAAATCCATTGTTGCTTCATTAGTGAGAAGAAACTCTCCGCACAGGCATTATCCCAGCAGTTACCACGGCGTGACTGGCTGATCGTTGCTCCCTGCCTAGTTA